>NZ_CAPDXS010000043.1:0-11395 GCF_948601915.1 uncultured Acetatifactor sp.
CCAGCCAGGCACTTTCCCAGGGACACCACTGTAAATCCTGGCGGTCTGCAGTATATACTGACAATCGCCAAAATCTGCCAAGCAGCCCGACTCACGAGCGAAAGCCCAGGGGACATTGCGGCAAAGTTCATCGCTCGCGAGCATACCTCCCCGGCTCTGTCCGGCGGAACCGCTCCCGCAGCACCGGGGCAGGCCCGCAGGGCGCATATCCGGTAAGGCTCTGCCCCCCTGTCCCGGCCCCCCTGGCCCAGTCCAGCCCGGTGACCGCCCCGATCAGCTCCAGCAGCCGCCCGGCGGCACTCTCCGCGTTCCATACCTCCACAATCGTCCGGTAGGCCGCCTCTCCCAGCTCCCTGCACAGTGCCCTGTCCCGCACCAGGCGCTCCGCGGCCCCGAACAGCTGCTCCTTCCTGCCGTCCCCATAGACCAGCCCGTTCTCCCCATGCCTGACCAGGTAGGGCACCGCTCCGATCATATGGTCGGCCACCAGGGCGCAGCCGCTGTTCATGGCCTCATTGGCCACTGCTCCCCAGCCCTCCTGCCTGTCGCTGGTGAAGAGGAAAATGTCCGCCTGCTCCATATATCGGCGCACCTCCTCCGGGGGCTGATACCCCGGAAAGGAGACACAGCCTTCCAGCCCGTATTCCCTGGCCAGCCTCTCCGCCATGGGCCGCAGCTCTCCGTCCCCGATGATGTCCATGTGGAAGCGCAGCTCTCTCTCCCGCAGCGTCCTGGCCGTCTCCACCGCCAGCTCCGGATGCTTCCAGTCGATCATCCGGGCCGCCCAGAGCAGATAGGGAATCCTCTCTTCCCCGTATCCTTTTCCGCTAAATAACGTATCCAAGTCGTACCGCCTGGTCTCCGGAAAATACCCCCAGCAGTACATCTTCCCGGGATAGGCCCGGATGATGCGGAAATCGGAAGCCACATAGGCCCCGGCGCACAATAGCCACACCGGGGATTTCCTGTACCTGGTATGGTCATGGTACTTTTTCAGCAGCCCTCTGGGGGACACGGCCTTCCACTGCCCTGTCTTGTACAGGCGCTCGCTGACGCGCATCACCGGCTTCCCGGCCCGGAGCCTTTCTTCTATATAGCTTTCGTCATCCGTCCCCCCGAACAGCGCCACATCGCAGTCCAGGACCAGCCTCCTGCAGGCCTCCGGCTCCTCGTACCAGCAGCGCACATAGTCCGGCCTCCGGGAGGCGTGCCATCCCATCTGCACCCGCTCCTGCTCCATGCCCTCTGTCTGCACGAAGACGAACGCCCCCTCCAGGAGACGGTACATGCTGTCGCAGAAGGGAATCTGATGGTGGTTGATGTAATTGGATACAAAAGCTATTTTACAGGATTTCTTCATATATTTCCACCAGTTTTTGATAATTTCGATCCCTGTCGTGGGTTTTCAGCGCATGCTTCCTGGCATTGCGACAGTATTCGTCCCTTTTCCGGGAATCGCGCCACATTTCAAGCACCGCCTCCGCCAGCCGCCCGGACACCGCCCCCAGCTCTCCGGCCCCTTCCGTCCCCGGGCCCCCGGATGCGCCGCCGTGGTCAGCCCCCCTGTACAGGATGCCGTCCACCCCTCCCGTAAATATGCTGGAGATGCCGCCCACGTCCGCGCTGACGCAGGGCACCCCCAAAAGCATGGCCTCCCCCAGGGAATTGGGGGAATTCTCCACAGCGGAGCAGCAGACGAACAGGCCGCACTTTAAGTATCTGTCCCGCATCTGCCCCGCGTCCAGCTTCCCCAGGAAGCACACCCGCCCCTCCAGCCCCAGGCCTGTCAGCATTTCGCGCAGGAATCTCCCGTAGCCCGATATCTTCAGCTTCTCCTTCCATGTACCGTATGCCACCAGGCTGTTTCCCGCCACATACAGCTTCGCCTCCGGGTATACCGCCAATATGATCCGCAATGCCCGCAGCATATAGTGCAGCCCCTTCAGAGGATAGTCCCCCTGGCTCAGGAAGATGGAATGGGGCTCGCAGGCCTCCGGATCCCACACCGGCCCGTAGAATTCCGGCCGCAGGCTCTCGTTCATCTCAAAATACCGGGCCCTCGGATTCCATTCCCTGGCATACATCCTGTCCCACCGGGTGCGCCCGGTGATGTTCCCCGCCAGGCCCACGGCTTCCCGCTCCATGACACCCCGCAGGACGAACTTCTCCCGCTGCCGCCTCAGGCTGTCCCTTTTCAGCCTGTCCCGCAGGGTCGCCCGCCGGACCGTCCGCTCCGGCAGATCCGCGTAGTAATGCTCCGCGATCGGCGTACAGAGCCCCTGCAGGCCCAGCAGCAGCCTGTCCTTCCTGGGGAAGGCCCTGCACATGGCCAGGGTGTGGGGAAATTCCGTGCCGAAGCAGTGCACGATATCCGGCTCTGCTATAGAGACGATTTTTTCCAGCACATGTTCCAGTCTCCCGTCATATTTTTCCGCATGCCCCACGTCCTCCGGGAAGCCGTAATAGGAAAAGGAGGCCCGCTCCCCGGCCCCGCCGGTTTCCGCGTCCACCGTCCCGGCGCGGAATTCCTGTCCCGGCCCGATCATATGCCCGGGCAGCGGGAACGCCACGGACAGCCGGATGCCGCTCTCATGGCAGCCCGCCAGCACAGCCCCGGCCATCCCGCTGACCCAGCCCTCCTTCACGGAGGCCTCCATCCCCAGCTCCCGCGCCGCCGCAGGCAGCACCATATTACATAACCACAATACTTTCATGTCCACTCCCCATCCTGGCCTGTGGCCCCCGGGAACCAAAAGCCCCCAAACTCTCCCTGCTCCCCGTCAGTTGAAGATCCAGTTCCGATACGGCAGCAGCCTGACGTCAATGGCATACATCCCCCTAAGCAGCAGCAGGAAATAGCAGCCGAAGGCCGCCACCACCCCAGCCTGGCACAGCCCCCGCAGCTTCCCCGGCTTCATCCCCGCCAATGCCCCCGGCACCAGGAACACCTGGGATACAATCAGATAATACCCCACCCTGGACACCTCCGGGATGAAGGAGCCGCAGCAGTACACCGCCAGCCCCATGAGGTTCAGAAAAAAGTAAAATCTGTTTATCATGTCCTTCCCCAGCCCCTGCCTCCAGCAGACCAGGCCCAGCAGCGCCACGCAGCCGCATTTCAGGATGTTGGCGTAGGAGAGCTGCCCGTTGTCAAAGGCGGAGTCCCGGTAAAAGGGGTAGAAGAAAAAGATCGCCTCCCGGTACAGCTCCTGTCCGAACACCAAAGTGCACAGGAACACGCCCCCCGCCGCGTAATGCCATTTCCGCAGGGGCGCCGCCGCCAGGTACCGCGCCGCCAGGTACGCCGGAACCACCAGCAGCACCGACTTGTGGAACATGGCCCCCGCCAGTATGACGCAGACGAACTTCCCGTATTCGCCCCGGAGCACATATTTCATGGAGAACAGCGCGATTGCCAGCGCCAGGTAATACCTGACGGAATTCAGGCTGTTGAAGTAATAGCCCCCTGTCATCAGCAGATACAGGGAGAAGGCGAAGCGCCTCCCCTGGTCGTGCAGCGCCCTCACGAAGAACCATACGGTTATGATAGAAAAAAACGCGAACACCGGCAGGTACTCATCGTAGCCGAACAGCCCCTGTATCCATTTCACGATCATGTTGAAGCCGAATTCCGAGGACACATGTCGCTGCTGGGCAATCAGCTTGAAATTGTCCCTGTACACCCAGTAGTCGTTGCCCACCGCGATCCGGCAGGCCGACACCCCCGTCAGGAGGCAGTATACGGCCGCCACCGCGATCCGGTTCCTGGCCTGCCGCCTCTCCCCCGGCCCGTTCCCGCTGCCGTCCTGCCAGCTCAAGTACCTCCGGCCTCCCCTGATACGATCCGGCACATAATCCTGATTGTCCACGCACAGCCCCAGGGCCACCGTGACCCCAGTCAGCAATATATAAACCAGCGCGCTCCACTCCATGCCCATCCCGTCTCCTGTCGCCCTCTCTGTACTACAAATAGCCAGTACAGCCCTAATCCTTCCATCCGCCGCACATCCATCGGTACGCCTGCCCCAGGGGCACCTCCGCGCACAGCCTGTCCCGGTGGGCCAGCAGGAACCGCAGCGCCATGGCCCATGACAGCCTTCCGTACAGATGGCGGTACAGCACCCCCTTGTCCCGGAAGAACTTCTCGTCATAGCCCGAAAACCATGTGGATTCCCCTGCCGTCTCCCGCCCGATGGTGACTGGGGCGGTGTACACCCGGTAGCCCTTCCCCATGAACTCCTTCAGGAACAGGCTGTCCTCGCCGCTTCCGTACCTGGCCCCGCCCCCGAACAGCAGGGAGAAGGTCACATTGGAGGACAGCAGGCTCTCCCTGCGGACGGCGAAGCTCACCGCCCCGTACCTGCCGCAGTTGTACCAGCGCACCCGCTTCCGTCCAGTGATGTGGTATGTCCTGCGGGCCTCCTCCACCGTGATATTGAACAGTATCATATCCGCCCGAGGCCTGCTTTGGAACTCCGCAGCTATCTTCTCCGCGTACCCGGGCTCATACACGATGTCCCCGTCCGAGAACAGGCAGATGTCCCCCTCCGCCCGGAGGATGGCCTCGTTGCGGCTCCTGCCCACCCCCCTGTCCGGAAAGGAGTAAAAGCCGATTTCATGCCCCCTGTACGCTATCTTCCGGCAATCCAGCCTGTCGCACTGGTTGATGACCACCGCGTCCGATTCCAGCCCCATCCGCGCCGCCAATGCCTCCGGCTCCTCGTTCATCACAGATGCCAGCACCTGAACCCTCATATCCCTTCGCTCCCCGTTCCCGCTTTTCCTCCGCCGAACCTTGCCCCTGTCAGGTAGTACCTGCGGATCAGCCTCTCGTCCGCCTCCCACAGGATCGCCGCCGTCACCGGGCAGTCCTGCTGCCCCAGGTACTCCAATGTCCGTTCCAGCGCCCTGCCAGCATGGCTCCCGGCCCGCACCGCCAGCAGGATGCCCTGGGCCTTGCGAAGCCTGCCCGCCGCCTCCGGCTCCCCCACAGGCCAGGGCACTGCGAACCAGCCGTCCCCGATCAGGCCCGGGCATGCCTCCTTCAGGCGCTCCAGCACCTCCTCCGCATCCAGGCCCTCCTGAGCTGTGCAGACAGCTATGTCTTCACATGATTCCTCCCCGTCCGGCTCCTTCCGCGAGAAGAAATACCTGACGTTCTCCGCCAGCTCCCTGCTCTCTATGGTCCCCACCGTCTTCAAGCCGTAGCGCTTCCAGACAGATCCCGGCAGCCAGATGCTGTCCTCCCCCGTCTCCTTCAAAAGCAGCACCACCACCGCGAAGAAGCAGGACAGTACCGCGGCAAGCAGAAAGGCCCTGCCTGGCCGGACATCCGGCACCACCTCCGGGGCGGCCTGGCAGGGGTCTATCACCGCGACGGAATCCACCTCGCTGAGCAGCTCCGCCAGTTCCCGGGTCATGGCCTCCTCCACCGCCCGGGCGACTGCCAGGCTCTTCTCCGGGCTGTCCGTGGTGACCACGGTGGAGGGGATCCGGATGTCCGAGAGCACCTGGGCCTG
The DNA here is from genome assembly GCF_948601915.1 of uncultured Acetatifactor sp. Classification (NCBI taxonomy): domain Bacteria; kingdom Bacillati; phylum Bacillota; class Clostridia; order Lachnospirales; family Lachnospiraceae; genus Acetatifactor; species uncultured Acetatifactor sp. Next base: position 5,520 of record NZ_CAPDXS010000043.1, read on the forward strand.
GATGGCCCCCGCCAGCTCCTCCTCCCCCATCCCGGCCGCGCCGGCCCGGGCCAGATGGCCCTGCACCGCGTCCAGGAAAAGCTTCGACTGCAGATAGGTGTTCCAGCTCATGTCGTTCACATAGACATTCATCATGTCTTCCACATTGTCCACCGCGTATTCCACCCGGTAGACGGACGTGGCGGCGTACAGCCTGTCCCCGCGCAGGAGCACGTTCTTCCCGTAATACCCGCCCCCGAACACCACAGCGCCCAGGAGCGCGGCCGCCGCGATAAGGGGAAGCTTATACAGCATGCGCAGCGCCGTCAGGCGCAGGTCGAAGGGTTCCTTTCCGTAATAGCCTTTCCACATATCATTCCTCTTCCTTCTCGTCCCGTCCCTCCTGCCGCTTCCTGCGCTCCTCCCGCAGGGCCGTGATCTGCTCCGTCTCCACGCCCTCGGTGCTGTCCGGCCAGAACAGGATCTTCAGCGTCAGCAGCATCAGCTTCACGTCCAGCATCACGGAGTAGTTCTCGATATAAGTCAGATCCAGCTTCAGCTTGTCATAGGGGGATGTATTGTATTTCCCGTACACCTGGGCGAAGCCCGCCAGCCCCGCCTTCACCTTCATCCGGTAGGCGAACTCCGGCATCACCTCCAGGTACTGGGCGATGATCTCCGGCCGCTCCGGCCTGGGGCCGATGAAGGACATGTCCCCCTTTAAGATGTTCACAAGCTGGGGCAGCTCGTCCAGCCTGCACTTGCGGATGAACTTCCCCACGGGGGTGATGCGGTCGTCGTTCTTCTGGGCCAGCCTGGCCACGCCGTCCTTCTCCGCGTCCGTGCGCATGCTCCGGAACTTCATGATGTGGAATTCCCTCTGGTCCTGGGTGCAGCGCACCTGCCTGTACAGTATGGGGCCATGGTCGTAGAGCTTGATGGCCAGGGCCGTGAGGAGCATGAAGGGGGAGGCTGCCACCAGCAGGACCAGCGCCCCGAATACATCGATGCACCGCTTGATGATCCGCTGCTCCACGGTAAGGCTGTACTCCCGGGTCAGCAGCATGGGGCTGTCGAACACATGCAGCTCCTCCGCCCCCATCAGGATCACGTCCGTTATCTTCGGCAGCAGGTAGAAGCGGATGGAATGCCCGTAGCAGAATTTGATCAGGGGAGTCCTGTCTACTACAGAGATGTCTCCCAGCACTACGGCATTGCACTCCCCCTTCTCATAGGCTTCCAGGATCGCCCCGCAGACGGCGTCAAAGCCCTCCGACACATGGACGGTCCTGGTGATGATATATTTGTCCCTGCGGCTCTCGAACTTGGCCCGGATGCCCTCTATGGGCCTGTCCCCGTGCACCAGCAGAAGCTTCCTGGGCGGAAAGATGGCCCGGTAGACCCGGTTGGCCACATTGATATAGATGATCACCACCATGGTCTGCTCTATCATCATCAGGATGAACACGTCCGGCACGAAGGGCTCCGCCGCCATCACGGAGAGCTCCGCATATATGAAGACATTGGCCATCAGGGTAGCGAAGACCTGGGAGAAGATCAGCTCCACATTCTTCAGATAGCCCAGCCGGATGCCGCCGTACATGGAGGACAGCAGGATCAGGACGAAGGCGTAGATCCCCACCTCCAGCACATGGCCCTTGCCCTGAAAGTACCGCAGCGCCTCCACCACGCTCCAGCGGAACTGCATCTGCCACCAGTAGGCGAACAGCGCGATCTCCAGCCCCAGGCATACCGCGGTCAGCCCCAGGTTGATCAGCCTCTTGAATGTCTCCCGTTGTCTCAGCTTCTTTTCATTGGTACTAAGATTCACAGTAAAATCCTCCCATACCGCTAAATCACAATGCTAAATCCTTCTCTTCACGGCCCTGAAGGCCCAGAAGACAAAATGCCAGGCGCTCCGGGGCAGGCTCAGGCCCTCGCAGTCCCGGTAGAGACGCCAGATGCGCCGCAGGGCCTCCAGCTTGTTGGCGGAGAGGGTGTTGCCCCCGCGCCTGTAGCGCACCAGGTTCTCGTCCAGCCCCCAGGCCGTATAGCCGCTCCGCAGCACCCGGAACCAGAGCGCGGTATCCTCGCTTTTGACCGTGGGCATCTCCAGCAGGCTCCTCTCGATCTTCCCGGTGTCGAACATCACCGTGCTGGTGAAGATCGTGGTATTGCTCAGGGCCTGGCGGTAGCTTAAGGTCTCCGGCACATGCACCACCTTCCCGGTGCCCCTGCCCTGCCCGTCCGCGAACTCATAGCCGGTGAAGGCAAAAGCGGCGTCCCTGTCCCGCAGGAACCGCAGCTCCTTCTCCAGCTTCTCCGGCACCCATAGGTCGTCCGCGTCCAGATAGGCGATGTACCTTCCCCGGGCCTCGGCAAGCCCCCGGTTCCTGGCCCGGGCGGCGCCCATGTTGGAGGGCTGGCATATCAGCCGTATCCGGGAATCCCCCGTCTCCTCCATGCAGCGCCGGATCTCCGCCAGGCTCCCGTCGGCGCTGCCGTCCTCCACCAGCAGGAGCTCCCACTCCCTGCAGGTCTGCGCCCTGACGCAGGCAATGGTCTCCGCCAGATGCCTCTCCGCGTTATAGACAGGTACGATGATGCTGATCAGCTCATCCATAGCTCTCCTCTTTTCTTCCCGTATCCCCATGTCCCGGCTCAGAACAGCGCGAAGACAATATAGTCGTCCATATCCTCCGCCCGGGTTCCCAGGGCCGCCTCCATGCGCTCCCTGATCTCCCCGGGCACTCCCGCGGGCAGCAGGATGCAGTTCACGCCCAGCTCCACCGCATCCTCTGCCCGCCGCTCCACAGTGGCCAGCATCTCCTCCCTGTCCTCCTCCGGCATCCAGACCCCCGCCGACTGCTCCGCCCAGCCCATCCACCGGTACAGGTCGGAGGTCTTTCTGTCATAGGTGTCATAGGCGTATCCGTTCAGGGAGATGTCCCACATATTCCTGCCGTAGGCCAGCCGCAGCCTGCCGTCCGCCTCCCTGGCGTATTCCAGAATCGCCTGAGGGGCCAGGAGGCAGATGTCCTCCCCGGGATAGCGCTCCGCCAGCATCCCTGCCACCGCGTAGGCTTCCTCCCTCTCCGCCCTGCGCCCTGCCCTGGCCCCAGCGTCCCCTCCCAGGTTCCCGCACAGCCCCAGGGCCAGGAGCAGCAGCAGCGTCACGGGCAGGCCCCTGCGCCAGCCCCCCGCATCCTTTTTCCACTGCTGCGCCAGGAACAGCGCGGCGCCGTATGCCGTCACCGCCGTCAGGGGCACCATGCTCCATATCCACTCATAATCGTAAAATTTTGTCTGATACGCCATCAGCAGCGCCGCCGTCACAGGCAGGACGCAGCAGGCCGCCGCCAGGGAGGCATAAAGCAAAAGGGCCTTCTGCCCCTTTCCCCTCCCGGTGAACCACAGGTACGCCAAAGCGGCCAGGAGCAACGCAGCCATTTTCCCGCTGCCCTTGTAGTTGGCCCAGCCGGAGGCTGCGTTTCGAAGGAGCTCCGTCATTTCCCATCCCCCCTTCCTCCGTCTGCCGCCCGCCCGCCCCGGGCCCTCCCGGTAAGCTTCCGGCACAGCAGCCCTGCCGCAGCCAGCCCCGCGGCCATCGCCAGGCAGGCGCCGCAGCCGTAGAATGTCCAGACCATACAGGCCTCTGCCAGCACGCACAGGCACACCCCCAGCCATTTGCGCCGAAGGCACAGGGACGCCGTCCAGGGCAGGAGCACGCCGCCCCGGATGGACACCCCCCGCCAGCCGCTGCACAGCAGGTCGAATCCCTCCATGCCGTAGGCGTAGGCCCCCGCCCACATCAGCGCCGATACCAGAAGCAGGAACAGGGCCCGCATCCTCCCCTCCTCCGGAAAAAGCGTCCGGCCCAGCAGGGAAAACGCCCCATAGCTGCCAAGCAGCACCGCCATGGGGACGATCCTCTGGACCATCAGCCCGGGCTCCAGGCCTGTCCATCTGCACAGGCTCCCGTACAGCGTGGGCAGGCACAGTATCTTCAGCCGAAGCGGCATCCCCTCCGTGTAGGGCGTCCCCGTCATGGGATTGACCCGGTAGATGCCGTCCACAGCCAGGAAGCTCCCCACTGTCTCCACCGTCATATCGCCCTTTCTATAGATAGCATTCCCCATACCGATGAAAATAAGCTGAGAAATCACCGTCAGCGCCAACATACCGTACAGAATCTTCTCCGAAGGATCCAGGCGGCGTTTTCCGCCCGGTTCCGTCAGGATATGCCGCCTTCCCGCCGCCAGGAGCACCGTCCCCAGCACGAGCCAGACTCCCAAGGCCATGCCCAGCAGCCGGGAACAGGCCGAGAACGGAAGCCCCAGAAAGACAGCCGCCAGATGGCAGGCTTCCGCCAGCCCGATCGCCACGATCACCCCCGTCATCAGGCAGTCGCCCAAGGTATTCTTTTTCAGCTTAATTATTCCCATCCGGCACGTTTCCCAGCCTTTCCCATCTCAATTTTATGGACGTCTGCCGCCATTTCCTGCGCCCTTGGCACATGGAATCAGCCCCCGGCACGTCCTTTGTGTCAACATTCTACCACACTTGTCCCCCAAAGTCCACAAAAGCAGCCGGATTTTCACCCGGCTGCTTTCCATCCCCGCAGTATGAAGCATATCTATCTTCTGTTGTTTCTTCCGTAGCTTCTACATAGCCTTGATGTCAAGCCGGACCTTGTCTGCAATGCGGGCTATGTATTCACTGTTGGTAGGTCTGGTTCTGCCTGAAGATGCGGAATATCCAAACATTTTTTCAAAAGTCTCTGTATTTCCTCTGTTCCATGATACCTCAATGGCGTTGCGAATCGCACGTTCGACTTTCTGGTCTGTTGTTTTGAATCTTCTGGCAATCGCCGGATACAGCAGCTTCGTCACACTGGTCACTACCTCCATGTCCCTTCCCGACAACAGAATGGCGCTTCGGAGGTAATGATACCCCTTTAAATGAGCCGGAACCCCTATATCCAACATGATTTCGGTAATATATTTCTCGAGCTCACAATCCTTGACCGCAGTAATCTCCATACGAATTCCCCTTTCTTATGTTGACTGCCGCTTCCCTACCACGAAGAATATACTAAATTCTACCACATAAATTACTGACAGGGAAGACTTCTGCCCGCTAAGAATTCGTTAAGACTTTTTATTATTCCTAGAGCCGTTCCTTTACCAGGTAGATCGGCCGCCGCTTCACCTCCATGTAAGTCTTGGCCAGGTACTGTCCCAATATCCCCGTGCAGAAGAACTGCACGCCGCTGACCATGAGGATGATGCACACCAGGGACGGCCAGCCGGACACGGGATCCCCGAATATCAGCTTCCGGATGATGATGAAGAAGATCATCAAAAAGGCCACCACACAGAAGAATGCGCCCATGACGGAGGCCAGCATCAGCGGCACCGTGGAAAACGCGCAGATGCCGTCCAGGGAGTACAGGAACAGCTTCCAGAAGCTCCACTTGGTCTCCCCCTTCAGCCTCTCCACATTCTCATATTCTATCCACTTGGTGGAGAATCCCACCCAGCCGAAGATGCCCTTTGTAAAGCGGTTGTATTCCTGCATGGACAGGATGGCGTCCACCATCTGCCTGGTCATCAGGCGGTAGTCCCTGGCCCCGTCCATGATCTCCGTCCTGGAAATCTTCTTCATGAGCCGGTAGAACATCCTGGCGAAGAAACTCCGCACCGGCGGCTCCCCCTTTCTGGAGACCCTTCTGGTGGCCACGGAATCATACCCCTGCTCCAGGAGGTCGAACATCTCCGGCAACAGGGAGGGGGGATCCTGGAGATCTGCGTCCATCAGCACCACGTAATCGCCGCCGGCATTCTCCAGCCCGGCATAGATTGCCGCCTCCTTCCCGAAATTCCTGGAAAACGACA
>NZ_CAPDXS010000043.1:11405-33655 GCF_948601915.1 uncultured Acetatifactor sp.
CTGGTGACTGGAGTTCAGACGTGTGCTCTTCCGATCTACCAGGTGCACCCGCTGGTCCTTCTCCCGCAGCTTCTTCACCTCCGTCACAGTCCCGTCCCTGGAGCCGTCGTCCACATAGAGCAGCTCCAGCTCAATCCCCTTTTCGTCAAAAAAAGGCTCGTTCTTCATCAGCTCCCCGTAAAAGAACGGCACGTTCTCCTCTTCATTATAACAGGGCACGACCACAGTCAACAGGCTCATGAATCCCCTCGCTCCCTTCCGTCACTTAATCCTGCTTCCAGTATACCGTCTTCCTCCGTATTCCGCAAGGGAAAATGCAGGGACATCCCGGGCCTATTTCTTAAGTTTATTTCTTTTATTTCTTAAGTTTCTTAATTTTTCAGTCAATTGGATGACTCTTGTCAGCTTTTGTGATATAATGTTAGTTCAGATACGATAGGAGAGCTATGTTATGAAGAAAATAAAGAGAAGCCTTCTTTTCCTGGCCGTGATCTTGGCGCTGGCCGCCTGTGGGCAGGAGGACGGATCCACCGCCCCTGTCCTTCCGGAATCCAGCCAGGCCGATTCCCCCGATTCCGTCCCGGCTCCGCAGCCCGACGGCAGTCTGCAGCCCGATGGCGGCCTGCAGTCCCCCTCGCCGGGGATCGTCGTCGAGGACGACTCACTTCCCCCCCGGGAGGGCATGGTGCGCAGCCGCCTCACCAACGAGTGGGTGGATCCCGGCGTGGCGGATACCCGTCCCATAGCCGTGATGATTCCCAACGAGTCCAATGCCATCCCCCACTACAATCTGTCCAAAGCCTCCGTGGTCTATGAGGCCAACGTGGAGGGCCGGATGTCCCGGATGATGGCCGTCTACGAGGGCTGGCAGGACCTGGAGAAAATCGGCAATGTCCGGAGCCTCCGCACCTATTACGCTTTCTGGGCCTTCGAGTGGGACGCCTTTATCGTGCACTTCGGCGGCCCGTACTTCATCAATGACCTGATAGCCAAGGAGGACACCCAGAACATCGACGGCAATCTGGATTCCGATGCCGGGGCATTCTTCCGCACCTCGGACCGTCCGGCCCCCCACAACGGATATGCCTCCGGCGCCGGCCTGGCCGATGTGATCCGGCAGAAGGGGTATCCGCTTGCGTACAGGAACCTGACCGATGCCGACCACTTCCGGTTCACCGCCAAGCTGAACCCCAACACCCTGGCCCAATACGATGCGGAAGCCAAGAACGCCACCTACATCGATATGTCGGGCTGCTATCCCCTGACCAGATGCTATTTTGAATTCAACGAGGAGGACGGCCTCTACTACCGCTCCCAGCATCTGTCCGGCGGCAGCGACGGCCCCCATGTGGATTCCAACGGCACCCAACTGACCTTCAAGAACATCCTGGTGCAGTACATCAAATACGAGGAGCTGGGAGAGGGCTACCTGGCGTTCCAGTGCCATGACACCACCCGGGACGGATGGTACTTCACCAACGGGAAGGGTATCCATGTCAACTGGGAGAAGACCAGCGATTACGGCGCTACCAGATACTATGACGACTACGGCAACGAAATCGTCCTGAATACCGGAAAGACCATGATTTGCATCGTGGAGGAGGACGATAACTTCACATTCCGATAAGAAAAGAGGTGCCGCCCCGCGGCACCTCCCTTTATTCCCCCAATCCGTTTTCCACAGCGCGCACCAGCGCCTTCAGCGCCTCCTGCTCGTCCTCCCCCTCACAGAAGAACTCAATCTCGTCCCCGCTCTTCACGCAGGCCCCCAGCACGCTCAGCACGCTCTTGGCATTGGCGGTGCTGTCCCGGAACTGGAACGTAATCAAAGATTTGAACTGCATCGCTTCCTTGCACAAAATCCCTGCCGGCCTCAAATGCAAGCCAGTAGGATTTTTGATCACTACTTTCTGACTTACCATTTTGTCCTTCCTCCAATCTGTTTTCCCCGACCTTTTTCTCTGGGATATCCCGCTTCCGTCCGCGGGCTAGAACATGACATCCTGTATCAGCATGGCCAGCTTCTCCGCCTCCGCGCGGATGACCTGCTTATCCTTGCCCTCTATCATCACACGCACCAGCGGCTCTGTCCCGGAGGGCCTGATCAATACCCTGCCCTCTCCGGCGAATGCCTTCTCCAGCCTCCCAATCGCCTCCGCGATCACAGGATATTCCATGTACTTCTCTTTCTTATGGTTGGCCACCTTGGCGTTGACCAAAGCCTGGGGCAGCACCTCCATGATGCCAGCCAGCTCAGACAGGCTCTTCCCGGTATCTACCATGACCTGGAGCAGATGCAAGGCGCTCAGCAGGCCGTCCCCCGTGGTGTTCTCGTCCAGGAAGATGATATGCCCCGACTGTTCGCCGCCCAGGCTGGCGCCGATCTCCTTCATGCGCTCCAGCACGTAGCGGTCGCCCACCTTGGTCTGCTCTATGGTCAGGCCGTTGCGCTCCCCCATCAGGAAGAATCCCAGGTTGCTCATGATCGTGGCCACGATGGTGTCCTTCTTCAGTTTCCCGTTGTCCCGCATATGGTTGCCTATGATGGCCATGATCTGGTCGCCGTCCACCACCTCGCCGTTTTCGTCCACCGCCAGCAGTCTGTCCGCGTCCCCGTCAAAAGCAAGGCCTATCCGTGCCTTCTCGTACACCACCCTGGCCTGCAGCTCGGCCATATGGGTGGAGCCGCAGTTGGCGTTGATGTTGGTGCCGTCGGGGTTGTTGTGGATCGCCACCACGCTGGCCCCCAGCTCCTTCAGGGCCTCCACGGAGGTATAATAAGCCGCGCCCTCCGCGCAGTCCACCACGATCTTCATCCCCTCCAGCGCCACAGGCACGGACTGAATCGCGTGGTTGATGTACTCCTCCCGGGCATCGGTGCGGTATTTCACCTTCCCCACGGCGGGGCCTGTGGGAAAATTCACGCCGGGCATTTTATCCTTCATCAGCTTTTCGATCTCATCCTCCAGCTCATCGGGCAGCTTATAGCCGTTTCCGTCGAAGAACTTGATTCCGTTGAACTCCACGGGATTGTGGGAGGCGGAGATGACGACTCCCGCGTCCACCTTGTACTTCTGGGTCAGGTACGCCACCGCCGGGGTGGGCATGATGCCCACGTACACGCAGTTGGCCCCCACGGAGCAGGCCCCCGCCATCAGGGCGTTGGCCAGCATGTCGCCGGAAATACGGGTATCGCAGCCTACCATGATGGTAGGTTTGTGCTCTTTCTCTTTGGTCAGGACATAGGCTCCCGCCTGCCCCAGCTGCATGGCCATCAGAGGGGTCAGCTCTTCGTTGGCGATTCCCCTGACGCCGTCCGTACCAAACAATCTAGCCATCCTTATTCATCCTCCAATTTCACGATGTTCAGCCTCACGGATATCTCGTTCTCTATATTCACATCATCGGTGAGCTCAAATCCCACTCTGATCTCGTACACCCCTGTATCCAGCTCCTGGATATCCCCCTCCGTCATCCATGCGCCGATGTCGATCGTGCCGTGCACCGCGCCCTGATCCACGGCGGATACCGCGTCATCCAGCCCGGATATCCTCAGTCTGTATGTCATCTGCTCCTCCGCAAAGGACCAGTCATATCCCGTGGGCAAATTGGTGACGGTGAGATTGCTCCGGGAAATCACCAGCGTCCTCTCCACCATCGGCTCGATATAGACCGTGGCCGTCACCCTTCCGTTGAAGCTGCTGTCCGCCAGGCTGGCATTATCCAGATATTTCCGGATGTCGATGACCCTCTCCAGGCTGCCCTCCTGATCCGTGATGTCCAGCTCCCTCTCGGGGATGGAAATCCTGCTTATCTCCGCCAGCGCGGATGCAGTACCGGCAATCATCACACTGGAAGGCTCGCACTGCACTACGCCGGTGACCAGATATCCCTCCGCCGGCACACCGGTAAAGGCGGCCTCCACGGGCACCTCCTTGGTGGCCAGCACCGGTACCTCCACATGCATGCTGCTGGTGTTCTTCGCGATGTCGGAGTCGTCCACCAGCTCTCCCTCCGCGTCATAGAAGTGGATGTCCGCGTTGCCCGACACATTGCTGGTAGCGCCGGTCACATCGATTTCGATGCCCGCGCTCTTGATGCTATCCACCACCGACTGGGGACCGGTAATCTCTATCCTGTTCTGCTCCAGCTTCGCATTGCCGATGATATAGCCCTCCGCCACATCTCCCCTGGTGTCGCAGACCACGCTGACCCAATTGCTGGCCTTCTGCTCTACGTTGAGCTGTACGGCATCCCGGCTGCCGGAGATGTCCAGTATCTCCACCTCGTCGTTGAGCACCCGGAAGCTGATGGGGACGGTATTCACCTCCGTCAGCCTGCTCACGTCGGCCTCCGCCACGATGTCGGAGGCGCTCAGCTCCTGTATGACATTCCTGGGCGCCTCCACGGTGACCCGGATCCTGTCCGAGCCCTCCAGCACCTCATAGAATTTATTGCCCTTTTCCAGCAGCTCCGTGTTGATCAGATTCACCTGTATATTCGAAAAAGCCACGGAGTCCTTGGGGTTGTCGGCCATGACCACCAGGAACCAGAACACGATGGCCAGCACCACAGACAGGAGCTTCAGCCCCAGGTTATTCAGTATCTTTCTTTTCACTCTTCGCCCTGTTTTTTCCTCTCCGTTTGTGTGCGCCTTTTGCATCCTCTTCTCCATTCAAATCCATAATCTGCCGCATTCTCTCACGCAGCTCCTCCGCGCTCAGGTGCCTCCTCAGCTCGCCCTCATAGGCCATGCTGATGCCTCCCGTCTCCTCCGACACAATCAGCGTCATGGAGTCCGTGGTCTCCGACACCCCCACGCCCGCCCGGTGCCTGGTGCCCAGCTCCTTGCTCAAATCCAGGTTGTCTGACAGGGGCAGATAGCAGGTGGCGAAGGTCACCCGGTTCCCCCGCACGATCACCGCTCCGTCATGGAGGGGCGTATTGTGCTCGAATATATTGATCAGAAGCTGGCTGGTCACCAGTCCGTCCACCTCTATGCCGGTGCGCTCGTAGTCCTTCAGGGACTCTTTCCTCTCCACCACAATAAGGGCACCGGTCTTCACCTTGCCCATCTCCACACAGGCCTTCACGATCTCCCCCACCGTCTTCTCGGAAAAGGTATCCTCCATCTTCCGGGAGGAACTGGAGAAGGAGGGCAGGAAGTTCTTCTCTCCCAGCTGCTCCAGGGCCTGGCGCAGCTCCGGCTGCATGGCCACGATGATCGCCGTCACCGCAAAGCCCAGGACGTTGCGTGTCATCCAGATGATGGTGGTCATCTGCATAAGGTCCACCACCAGCAGGAACAGGACGATCACTACCAGGCCCCGCAGCACCCTCCAGGATCTGGTGGTCTTCATCCATGCCAGAATGGAATACAGCAGAAACGCTATAATCAGGATTTCCGCCACATCGTACAGGTCTATGGTATTTGCGTATGTCTTGATATTTTTCAGGTATTCACTTGCTGTCTCAATCCACTGCATCTCAACCCAACCTTACTTTTCGCCTCTTACGGCCACTCTTCATAATCCTCCGGATTGCCCTCGGGAGTCTCCTGCCTTCCGGCATTCCCCACGGTCATGCCCCGCTGCCCTCTGCGCGCGCCGCCCTGGGCGGGGGAAGTCCTGGAGCCGCCCCTGTCGGGAACCGTCCGCTCTTCGCCGGCGCGGCCGCCCTGCCGCCTGGGCCCTCCGCTCCTGGCCCTGGGTTCCGCCTCCCCTGCCCTGTCCCGCTGGGGATTGATCTTCTTCACGGTCTTGGTGGGCACGGAGACTGTCATCTTGGGGATCGCCTTTACGTAATAATAGTATTCATCGTCCTCGAACTGCACCCTCTCCGTGCGGCTGTAGTCCACGCAGAAGCGGAAGAACTCTATCACCTTGGCCACCACGATCGCCAGCAGGGATCCCAGCAGCACGCTGCCCACGGAGAGATTCACATCGTACATCAAATCCCCTATCAGCAGGAGCACCACGTTCATCATGGCTCCCGCCACCATGGCGATGGTCCAGGAGTAGTCCACCGACATCCGCCGGATCAGATAGACCACCAGCACCGTAATGGCAAAGGCCGCGATCATCACCAGCATGGCCTTGTTGTCCATGATGCTCTCCACCATCATGCGCACCTTCACCAGGATCTCATCCTCGCTCTCCCCCATGGTACGGATGTTGGGGGCGCTGTCGATCACTGTCTGCATCAGATAGTACACCGCGATGCCGCAGCCCACGGACACCATGGAGGACGGCCCGCACAGCAGCCCCACCGAGATCGGCACCACATAGGGAATCTTCATGGAAAACAGAAGGGGCGTCAGTACCACCACCAGGGAATCCTTTGGACTGAACCGGAAGAACAGCAGATACATGATCAGGTACATGCATAGCCCCACCAGGGCCACTTCCATGGAGAGCGCATACATATGCATCAGGCTGAACGCCGCCGCCATCAGGACCATCAACCCCACGGGCAGAAACGAGCAGGTCAGGGCGGCGATCAGCATGATCCTTGTGTCGTCGATTCTCACCATGTAGCCCATCCTGCCATTCAGTGTGCTGAAAGTGATGAAAGCCAGCAGGAACTTGAACACGGGCACAATGAATGCCTCATATTTGCCGTAAACCAGCTTTATCCTTTCTTTCATTTCCAGTAAAACCGTCATTCTGACCTCCAGCTTCGATTCCCCTACTGACCGTCCTGGTAGAGGGAATTCAGCTTTTTTAAATTATGATAATAACATTTCAGGCTCTTTTTCGCCCTGGCGTACCGCCATGTGCAGACGATGTACGTCAGGACCGCATAGCCGCCTACCATGACGGCCAGATACGTCAGCACCTCCCTGGCAAACGCCAGCAGATCCATCTTGTACAGATCCTCCAGGAATTCCTCGATGTTACACAGCATGTAGAGCCCGAACAGAATCCCGAAGGATATGATCGCGCAGACCACGGCCTTCAGCACATGCAGCGCAATATAGTCGGCGCGGAAATAATTGCCGATCTTCACATTCTCTCTGCCCTCTCCCCGCTCGTAGGAAGCCATGCGGGTCATCAGGATAATGCGTTCCTCGCTGAGCATAATGCACCCTCCTATTTCAAGAATCTCATCCTGGCGCTGTCGCCCTGGTTCTTGTCCGGTTTTCTCTCCGCGGGCTGATTGCTCTTCAGGATGCTCTGCAGGTCCCTGGTCATGTTCCCCTTGCACTTGTCGCAGAACCTACCGCTGCGGATCGGCTGTCCGCAGGACTCGCAGTTCAGATAGAGCGCGGAGTCCGCAGCCAGCTCCAGGCGTTCCTCCCGGAGCCACTGGCGGATCTGGCCCACGTCCACCTCGCAGGCATCCGCTACCTGCTGGATGCCTACGCCTTTGTTATCCCGGATATACTCCTTCACTTCCTGGAACTTCTTCTCCACCTTGTCACGGCAGGCAGGGCAGATCACCTGACCGGCCACATAATTGAAAATACATCCACAGCTTCTGCAATTCCTTACATTCATAGTGTTCTCCCCTGTGCGTCTGCGCACCCGATTCCATGGAAAACCTTCCGTCCCGGCCTGTAGTCCCGAAGCCCTTTACACGCCTGTCCCGCTGGCCAGCGCGATGAAATAGACTTCCTCCACGCCCGCCCCTCTCAAGGTTTCCGCCGCCTCGTCCATGGTGCTGCCGGTAGTATAGATATCGTCGATGACTACCACTCTCTTTAATTTTACATCATTTCTCGCTATATTAAAAGCCTTTTTCAAATTATTTTGCCGTTCTTTGGGATTTTCGTATTTCAGGGGCAGGGTATTCTTCACCCTGACCAGGAAATCGGCGCATACGGGCACCCCCGTGCGCCGCCCCAACGCCCGGGCCAGGAGCCGGGCCTGGTTGTACCCTCTGGCCCTGAGGCGCTTCCGGTGCAGCGGTATGGGGATCAGCGCCTCCGGCCGGACGCTGCGGATGAAATCTCCCAGATATTCCGCCATCTGCTCCCCGAAGGCTTCCGCGTACTCCCGCCTGCCGCCGTATTTGAAGCGGTAGATGGACGGGGCCGCGCTCTCGTAGGAATACAGCGCCCGGCCTCTTGTGAACAGATGCTCCCTTCTCTGGCAGTCCCCGCAGAATTCCCCCTCCTGGGCCAGCTTCTTCCCGCATTTCATGCACCAGGGCGGCGTCAAAAGCTGCAGCCTGCCCAGGCATTCCAGGCAGATCCTCTCTCCCTGCGGCGTCACGATGCCGTCGCACACCGGGCACCGCAGGGGAAAGAGGAGCTGCAGCACGCCCTCACAGGCCTTCGCGGCCGCCCCGGGCCGGGGCCTCATCTTCACGCCTCTTTGCTTTTGTATCTTCCTTTGCGCTGTCTTTCGTGCCGCTCCTTCCGCGTCCCTTCTCATGGTTCCTCCACTCCTTTTCCCGGCCCCGTCTGCCCTGTGGCGGTGCCGTTCTCCGTTTTCCGGAACCTTCTCCGACTTCATTTATAGAAAGGCGCTGTCGGCCTGCGGGCAGTCCTTCCCGTACTGCTCGCATATCCTGGCCGCCAGAGCCGTGAATCTGCGGTTCTCGCTGACATTGTCTATCATGCCCCGGACGGTGGCGCTGCTGCCCAGGATCGTGACGCAGCTTTTGGCCCTTGTGATGGCAGTGTACAGGAGATTGCGGTTGAAGAGCATCCGGGGCCCGCCCAGCAGCGGCATGAGCACCGCCGGATACTCGCTTCCCTGGGATTTGTGTATGGTGACGGCATAGGACAGCTCCAGCTCCTCCAGCAGGGAGAAGGGATAGGTGACCCGCTTCTGCTCGTCATACTCCACCACCAGGCAGGAGGCCGCCTCCTGGATCTCCAGGATCTGGCCCATGTCGCCGTTGAAGACGCCCGCCCCCCGCTCCACCGGGATGCCGTACCTGCTGACGATCTCCCACTCCAGCTGATAATTGTTCTTGATCTGCATCACCTTGTCGCCCTCGCGGTAGATGCGGTCGCCGCTCATATGCTCCCTCTTGCGCCCGTCGGCGGGATTCAGGTATCTCTGCAGGATGCCGTTCAGGGTCTCGCAGCCCAGCGGGCCCTTTCGCATGGGGGTGAGCACCTGGATGTCGAAGGCCGTGGCCTTCACATACCGGGGCAGCTTCTCCTGTATCAATTGTATCATATGCTTATATATGACATTTATGTCATTTCTCTCCAGGAGGAAGAAGTCCCTGGACTTGTTGTCCAGAGCGATCTGCTCCCCGTTGTTGATCCGGTGGGCGTTCACGATGATGTCGCTCTCCTCCGCCTGCCGGAAAATCCTCTTCAGCTCCACCATGGGAAAGCACCTGCTGCGGATGAGGTCCCGCAGCACCTGTCCCGGCCCCACGCTGGGCAGCTGGTCCACGTCCCCCACCAGCACCAGCCTGGTCCCCGGGGCCACGGCCTTCAGCAGCGCCTGGAACAGCTGGATGTCCACCATGGACATTTCGTCTATGATGACCACATCCGCCTCCAGGGGGTTCTCCTCGTTGCGCTCGAACCTTACCTTCTTCGTGTCCTCGTCCGACAGCGCGCTGTTCAGCTCCAGCATCCGATGGATGGTCCTGGCCTCAAAGCCTGTGGCCTCGGTCATGCGCTTGGCCGCACGGCCTGTGGGCGCGGCCAGGAGGATGTCCAGCCCCTCCGCCTCGAAATAGCGTATCACCATGTTGATCGTGGTGGTCTTGCCCGTTCCGGGGCCGCCGGACAGCAGGAACAGGCCGTTGCGGATGGATTCCGCCACCGCCCGGAACTGAAGCCGGTCCAGCTCCATATGCAGGCTCTCCGCCAGCGCCCCCAGCTTTCCCATGGCCTCCGCACCCAGGCCGAAGTCCCCGCCGCTCCCGAAGTCGGCATTGTCGGCAAACCTCCCGCCCTCCTCCCGGGAATCCCCGCTGCTCTCCTCCTGCCCGGGCATCATGGAAATATTCAGCTCCTGCAGCATCCGGGCGCAGTTCAGCTCCGCATAGTAATAGGAGGTGGCGAAGACCTGATCCCCCTTTATCACCAGCTTTTTGTCCATCATCAGATTGTCCATCTGGGGGCGGATGTATTCCCTTGCCACGCCCAGCAGACGCTCCGCCCGCTCCAGCAGGGCCTCCATGGGAAAATAGCAGTGCCCCTCCCCCACGGTCTGCATCAGGGTGTAGAAGATGCCGCTCCTAATCCGGTAGTCGGAGTCGGTGTGGATGCCGATTTTGGCGGCCAGCTCGTCCGCCAGCTTGAAGCCGATCCCGTGGATGTCCTCCGCCAGGCGATAGGGGTTCTCCTTCATGACGCCGTAGAGGCCGCCACCGTAGGTCTCGTATATCTTCACGGCCAGCGTGTTGGAGATGCCGTACTGCTGGAGGAACACCAGCGCGTCGCGCAGATCCCTCTTCTCCTCCATCTGCACGGCGATGTCCCTGGCCTTGCGCTGGCTCACGCCCTTCACCTCCGCCAGCCGCTCCGGCTCCTCCTCGATAATCCGGAAGGTATCGTCCCCGAACTGCCGCACGATCCTGGCGGCCAGGGAGGGCCCTACGCCCTTTATGGCCCCGGAGCCCAGATACCGCTCCATGCCCAGGCTGTCCTTCGGCACCACCACCTGGAAGCTGGCCATCTTGAGCTGGGTCCCATAGACAGGGTGCTCCACATACTCCCCCTGCACCTGGATGTTCTCCCCCTGGGTCAGGCCTTTGCCCATCCCCACGCAGACCACCTCGCTGCCCTCTGTCATCAGATTCATGACAGTATAGCCGTTCTCATTATTCTGAAAGATGATATGCTCTACATATCCGCTGACCGTCTCCATCCGGATTCCCCGCAATCTCATATATCAGAACAAGGCTGCCTCTCCACGCAAGCAGCCTTGTCCTGAATGTATGTTCTGTCTCATTTATCCTGATTAGTGATTCTCTCCCACAGCAGCCACGCCTTCCGCGGTCCCGGCGTCCTCCGCGGCCGAGGGAATCTCTGTGGTGCTGAAGTTGCGCTTCATCTGATCGTACAGCATCTGCGCCAGGCCGAAGCCGCCGTTCTGGTCCGTGGTCTCCTCCGCCACGGCCTGCACCATCTGATCCTTGTAGTAGTCCATCATGGTAGCCGTGTAGTTGGAGTTATTCTCATTGGTGGGGATGGTCTTCATCATGCCCTTGTACATCTGCTCGATGAAGTAGGCCTCGAACTGCTTGCAGGCATCCATCAGCTCCGCGTCCGTCGCCTTCGCGTAGTCCGCGTCCTTGAGCTTATCCTGCAGCCCCGCCGCCCGCTGGTTGGCAGCGTTGGCGTAGGTGTCGGCGTACATGCCGGTTATATTGCTGAAATCCATTATTCAGTTACCTCCTACCTGCGTAAGTTGTTGGCCTGCTGCAGCATCTCGTCGGAAGTGGTGATGGCCTTGGAGTTCAGCTCATAGGCCCGCTGCGCCACAATCATGCTCACCATCTCGTCCACTACCTGCACGTTGGAGCCCTCCAGATAATTCTGGATGACCTTGCTCTTCTCCACCGCCGTGCTGGTGGCCTCATTGATCGGCTGGCCGCTGGCCGCGGACTGCTCATACAGGGTGTTGGCCAGCTTGTTCAGGCCGTTGGGATTGTTGAACTGGAACAGCCCGATGCGAATCCCCATGGGCTGGGGATTGTTCTTTGCGTCCGGATAGCACAGCTCCCCGTCGGAGTTCACCGTAATGTTGGTGACTATGTAGCTCTGGTTCAGGATGATGGGCCGTCCGTTGGTATCCATCACCGGAAGCCCGTCCTCATTGGCCAGCATGTTGCCGTTGGTGGCCAAGGTGAACTGGAAATTGCCGTTGCGGGTGTAGTAGGTATTGCCGTCCGCCCCCCGCACCGCGAAGAAGCCCTTGCCGTCTATCATGAATGCGGTATCGCTGTCCGAAGCCATTGCGTTTCCCTGCCTGAATATGGTCGTGATGGCGGAATTGCGCACGCCCAGTCCCACCTGCGCGCTGGTGGGCTTCTGCTCCCCGTTGGCCGTGGTGGTCCTGGTCTGCAGGTTCTGATACAACAATGTCTTGAACTCGTTCACATGGGTCTTATAGCCCTGTGTGTTCACGTTGGCCAGGTTGTTGGCGATGGTGTCGAGATTCGTCTGCTGGGCAATCATGCCGGTTGCCGCTGTCCATAAGCTACGTACCATAGTGCTGTTTCCTTCCTTTCAAATCCCCGGCCGATGCAATCGGCCTTATCCTTCCCGTTCTCTCCCACCGGCTTCCATCCGGTGGAATGCTCGCGGATTTCCCTGTTCATTTCCCTGACCTCTTCCAGTGTCTGACATTTGTCTGTCGCGGTGGTTATAAGCCAGGCAATAAACTGCATCTGTCACAGCTTTCCTCCCTATCCCTCTCCGTGTATGCAGACAGCAGTCCTTCCCAATATTAGACCCTTCCCAACTGGGTGGCTGCGATTTCCAGGGAACCGTCATAGGTCTGGATGATCTTCTGGCTGCTCTCATAGTTCCGGGTGATGGCGATCAGGTTCACCATCTCGGACACCACCTGCACATTGGACATCTCCAGGTAGCCTGAGTTGATCACCGCGTTGGCCTGGGTGGTCCTGGCCCCCTCTATGGGCCTGTAATAGGTCTCGCCGTATTTCTCCAGATAATCGTAATCCTCGAAATCGGTAATGCCGATCCTGGCCACCGCCGTATCGTTCTGGTATATGGTCCCGTCCTCGTCTATTTTAGAATCCAGCAGGGTGTTCAACCGTATCCGGCGGCTCTGATTGTCCAGCACATAATCGCCGTCCTCGTTCACCAGATACCCTTCCTTGTTCAGGGTGAACTGGCCGGCCCGGGTGTACATGGTGGATGTCTCTCCCGCCTTGTTGGTGAACTCGATGGCGAAGAAGCCGTCCCCGTCTATGGCCAGGTCATAGGTATTGCCCGTGACGCGGTAGGAACCCTGGGTGTAGTCCGTATAGTTCTCCCCGATCTTCACGCCGGGATTGTTCCTGCCGATGTGCTCGGCGTAGGCGTGGTGGCCGTCCGAACGGTCTTTGATCTTCACCGTGAGCACATCCGAAAAGCACTGGCTGGTGGCGCCCTCCTTCTTGAATCCCACCGTGGACGCGTTGGCCAGGTTGTTGGTCATGGTGTCCATCCTGTGCTGTTCGTTGACCATGGCGGTATAAGCCGTGTATAAACCTTTTAGCATATGATTTGCTGCCTCCTGATGCCTTTTATCCTGAATCTGTTCCTATCTGTCATTGTGGCCTGAGAGGAATTCCACATATTTCCCGGTTCCCACTGCCACCGCCGTCATGGGATCCTCTGCGGTGATGGTGTTGATGCCCGTCTTGGAGGAAATCAGCTCCTCCAGTCCCCGCAGGAGGCTTCCGCCGCCTGTGAGCACGATGCCCCTGTCCGCGATGTCCGCCGCCAGCTCGGGCGGCGTCTTCTCCAGCACGCTGTGGATGGTCTCCACAACCTGGGAAGTGGTCTCCCGGAGGGCTTCCTCAGTCTCCTCGGAGGATACCTTCACCGTCTTGGGCAGGCCTGTGACCAGGTTCCGGCCCCTGACGTCCATGTAGTCCACCTCCGGCCGCTTGTAGGCGGAGCCGATCTTAATCTTCAGATCCTCCGCTGTCCGCTCGCCAATCAGCAGATTATGTTTCTTGCGCATATAGCGGACGATTGCTTCGTCGAAATCATCCCCGGCCACCTTGATGGAGGCGCTGACCACCGTGCCGCCCAGAGAAATGACAGCAATGTCGGAAGTGCCGCCGCCGATGTCCACGATCATGTTCCCGCAGGGCTTGGCGATGTCTATCCCAGCGCCGATGGCGGCAGCGATAGGCTCCTCAATGATGTCCACGTCCCGGGCCCCTGCCTGGTAAGTGGCGTCTTCCACAGCCTTCTTCTCCACCTCCGTGACGCCGCTGGGGACGCACACGGCGATGCGGGGCTTCCGGAAGGATCTCCTGCCCAGCGCTTTCTGGATGAAATACTTCATCATCTTCTCGGTGACGGTATAGTCCGAGATGACCCCCTGGCGCAGGGGCCTGACGGCCACGATGTTCCCAGGCGTCCTGCCCAGCATGAGCCTGGCGTCCTCTCCGATGGCCTTGATCTTCTGGGTGTCCCTGTCAAAGGCCACCACCGAGGGCTCCTTCAATACGACGCCCTTTCCTCTGATGTATACTAAAATGCTGGCTGTACCCAAATCGATTCCAATATCCGTACACTGCATACTGCTGCCCCTTTCTATCTCCCAACGGATTCCCGGCTCCAAATAAATAACATATTTCCAATCGTTTTATATTATAACCGAAAAAATTCCATTTTCATAGGGGTTTATGAAAATTTTAAAAAATGTGTACAGACATAAACCGCCGCCCCCGGGGGCAGTCAGAGGAACTGTCAGGTTATATAACAATTTCGGCAGAATCCTTTCTCTTCTTTAGCCTTTTTTCCTTTTTTCTTTTTCCAATGCTTTCCTGGCCTTACTTTTATCCAGCATCTTCTTAATATAGATGCCCGTGTAGGACCGCTTCTCCTCCGCCACCTGCTCCGGCGTGCCCGTGGCGATCACGGTGCCGCCCCGGTCGCCGCCCTCGGGTCCCATGTCGATGATATAGTCCGCGGTCTTGATCACGTCCAGGTTGTGTTCGATGACTACAACCGTGTTGCCGCCCTCCGTGAGCCTGTGGAGGATGTCCACCAGCTTGTGCACGTCCGCGAAGTGCAGGCCCGTGGTGGGCTCGTCCAGGATGTAGATGGTCTTGCCCGTGCTGCGCCTGGAGAGCTCTGTGGCCAGCTTGATGCGCTGGGCCTCCCCGCCGGAGAGGGTGGTGGATGGCTGCCCCAGCTTCACATAGGAAAGCCCCACATCGTAGAGGGTCTCGATCTTGCGCCTGATGGAGGGCACGTTCTCGAAGAAGCCGCAGGCCTCGTCCACGGTCATGTCCAGCACGTCGAAGATGCTCTTGCCCTTGTACTTCACGTCCAGGGTCTCCCGGTTGTAGCGCTTGCCGCCGCAGACCTCGCAGGGCACGTACACATCCGGCAGGAAGTGCATCTCTATCTTGATGATGCCGTCCCCGCCGCAGGCCTCGCAGCGCCCGCCCTTGACGTTGAAGCTGAAGCGCCCCTTGGTGTAGCCCTTGGCCTTGGCGTCCGCCGTGGAGGCGAAGAGGTCCCTGATCTGGTCGAAGACTCCTGTGTAGGTGGCCGGGTTGGAGCGGGGCGTGCGGCCGATGGGGGACTGGTCGATGGCGATGACCTTGTCCAGCAGCTCCAGGCCCTGGATGTCCCTGTGCTTTCCGGGGATGCATCTGGCCCGGTTCAGGTCCCTGGCCAGGCGTTTGTACAGGATCTCGTTCACAAGAGAACTCTTCCCCGACCCGGACACGCCGGTGACGCAGGTCATGATTCCCAGGGGAATCTCTACGTTCACGCCTTTCAGGTTGTTCTCTTTGGCCCCCAGCACCTTCAGGAAACCGGTGGGAGCACGGCGCTCCCCGGGGATGGGGATTGCAAGCTCGCCGCTGAGGTACTTTCCCGTGACGGATTCCGGTATCTGCATGATCTCCTCGGCGGTGCCGCAGGCCACCACCTCCCCTCCGTGGGAACCGGCCCCGGGGCCGATGTCCACTACGTAGTCCGCCTCCAGCATGGTGTCCTCGTCATGCTCCACCACGATCATGGTATTGCCCAGATCCCGCAGGTTCTTCAAGGTGCGCAGCAGCTTGTCGTTGTCCCGCTGGTGCAGGCCGATGCTGGGCTCGTCCAGGATATAGCAGACCCCCACCAGGCCGGAGCCGATCTGGGTGGCCAGGCGGATGCGCTGGGCCTCCCCGCCGGACAGGGTGGCGGTGGCCCTGGACAGGGAGAGGTACTCCAGCCCTACGTCCACCAGGAATCCCACCCTGGCCCGAATCTCCTTCAGCAGCTGTTTCCCAATCAGGAGCTGCTGGCTGGTGAGCTGCATGTCCTTCAGGAAAGCGTTGAGCTCCAGGATAGATTCGGACGTTATCTCATATATATTTTTATCACATACCGTTACTGCCAGTGATTCCTTCTTCAGACGCATGCCCTTGCATTCCCGGCAGGGGGTGATGCGCATGAAGGTCTCATACTCCTGCTTCATGGTCTCGGAGAAGGTTTCCCGGTAGCGCCGTTCCACGCTCCGCACCAGCCCCTCGAAGGCAACCGGGTAGACGCCGCTGCCCCGCTGGCCCTGGTAGTGGACCTGCACCTCTTTTCCATCGGTGCCCCGGATCAGGATGTCCTTGATATGCTCCGGGTAGTCCTGGAAGGGCGTGTCCAGGTCGAAATGGTACTCCTTGCACAGAGCCAGCAGCAGGGCGTTGGTGAAGCTGGTCTTGTCCATGCAGCTCTGCCAGCCCGTGACGGCTATGGCCCCTTCGTTGATGCTCATCCGGGGATCCGGAATCATCAGCTCTATGTCGAATTCCATCTTGTAGCCCAGTCCGGAGCATTCCGGGCAGGCCCCGAAGGGATTGTTGAAGGAGAAGCTCCTGGGCTCGATCTCACTGATGCCGATGCCGCAGTCCGGGCAGGAGAAGCTCTGGCTGAAGGTCATGGGCTCCCCGCCGATGACGTCCACCACCAGGAGATTTTCCGCCAGGTTCAGCACGTTCTCGATGGAGTCCGCCAGGCGGCGCTCTATGCCGGGCTTCACGGCCAGGCGGTCCACCACGATCTCGATGCTGTGCTTGATGTTCTTCTCCAGGGAGATTTCCTCCGTGAGCTCATAGAGACTGCCGTCTATGCGCACCCGCACATAACCGCTCTTCCTGGCCCTGTCCAGCACCTTCTCATGCCGCCCCTTGCGGCCTCTGACCACCGGTGCCAGCAGCTGCAGCTTCGTGCCCTCAGGCAGCGCCATAATCTGGTCCACCATCTGATCCACGGTCTGCTTGGAAATCTCCCTGCCGCAGTTGGGGCAATGGGGGATGCCGATCCGGGCGTAGAGGAGACGGAAGTAGTCGTAAATCTCCGTCACGGTGCCCACGGTGGAGCGGGGGTTGCGGTTGGTGGATTTCTGGTCGATGGAGATGGCCGGGGAGAGCCCTTCTATCTTCTCCACATTGGGCTTCTCCATCTGGCCCAGGAACTGCCGGGCGTAGGAGGACAGGGACTCCATGTAGCGGCGCTGGCCCTCGGCGTAGATGGTGTCGAAGGCCAGGGAGGACTTGCCCGAACCTGACATGCCTGTCAGAACCACCAGCTCGTTCCGGGGGATGTCCACATCGATGTTCTTCAGATTGTGCTCGTTGGCGCCCCGAATTTTAATATATTCCCGAGGCCGCATCTTCTTTATCTCTTCCATTTTCCTTTGTCGATTTCCTTCCTATAGATATATGATATATGGCAAGCACCTACCGCTCGCTCTCTTTTATTCCAGATACGCCTTGAACGATGTGGCACGCTCTTCTTCCTTATAACAATATAGGAAAATAGTATTCGGCATATCCCCTCGCATACCAATAAGGATTATGGCTCCACACTTTTTTCTTGATTTCCAATATCTCCTCCGCATTCCTATCCAGCAGCCTTTCCAGCAACGCAATATCCGAATAGTCTTTCTCCCGCGTCTTCCATTCCGGATTCATGAGCCGGGCTGATGCCTTCAGCACATAAGCCATCTTCTCTCCAATCGTATACACAGGTGTCCCATAAAACAACCGCGGCTTTTGGTCTAACCAGCCATAAGGAAAAAATACTGTGCCGTGAGGACCTATATGGTACCAATGGCCAATTCCGTCCATGTTCCTGACACTATTAAACGAAGCGTGCATACCGTCTTTTTCAATTCGCAGCAGCCAGAATTCTTCCATATAGCTGACCGAATAGCCCAGCCCTTCGTACTGCCGCTGCAGCCTCTCCCTATTCTCTGGCAGATTTTCCGTGAAACAGTCCAAGTCACCATGTTCCCGCGTAAATTCTCCCTGCAGGATATCAGCCACAAACCCGCCCCATATAAAGGACTTCAGCCCCGCCGTCTCTGAGACATGGTAGATATCCTCCATCATCTTCAGGTACTCCCGATTCATGCCTCCTGAAATTTCCACCTCAGGAACCCTCCTTTTCCTCTGTAAAGTCCCGCAGCTTTTCCTTCAGCTCTATCATTTTGTCCCGAAGCTCCGCTGCGGCCTCAAAGTTCAAATCGGCGGCAGCCTTCTGCATCTTCTTCTGCACATCCGCAATCAGCTTCTCCAGCTCCTTGCGGCTCATGGACTCCGGATCCTTCTCAAAGCGCATCTCCTCCTTGGCGATGACCTTGGAGATGGCAATCAGGTCGCGGACGGATTTCTTTATCGTTGTGGGCGTGATGCCGTTTTCTTCATTATATTTCATCTGGATTTCCCGGCGGCGGCTGGTCTCGTCCAATGCCACCCGCATGGAATCCGTGATGGTATCCGCGTACATGACCACATGGCCCTCAGCGTTCCTGGCCGCCCGGCCGATGGTCTGGATCAGGGAGGTGGCGCTGCGCAGGAAGCCCTCCTTGTCCGCGTCCAGGATGGCCACCAGAGATATCTCCGGGATGTCCAGGCCCTCCCGCAGCAGGTTGATGCCCACCAGCACGTCGAACACGTCCAGGCGCATGTCCCGGATGATCTCCGCCCGCTCCAGGGTGTCGATGTCCGAGTGGAGGTACTTCACCCGGATGCCCACATCCTTCATATAATCCGTCAGGTCCTCCGCCATGCGCTTGGTCAGGGTGGTCACCAGCACCTTGTTGTGCTTTTTCGTCTCCTTGTTGATCTCGCCGATCAGATCGTCTATCTGGCCTTCCACAGGGCGCACGTCCACCTCCGGATCCAGCAGCCCCGTGGGCCGGATGATCTGCTCCGTGCGCAGCAGCTCATGGGCCTCCTCATAGTCCGAGGGGGTGGCGGAGACGAACATCATCTGGTCGATATGTGTCTCGAACTCCTCGAAGTTCAGGGGCCTGTTGTCCAGGGCTGAGGGCAGGCGGAAGCCGTAGTCCACCAGGGTCTGCTTCCTGGAGCGGTCTCCCGCGTACATCCCCCGGACCTGGGGGATGGTCATATGGGACTCATCGATGATGATCAGGAAGTCATCGGGGAAGAAGTCCATCAGGGTCAGGGGCGGCGCTCCCTCGGGCATGGCGTTCAAGTGCCTGGAGTAGTTCTCGATGCCGGAGCAGAAGCCTGTCTCCCGCAGCATCTCGATGTCGAAGTTGGTCCGCTCCGCGATGCGCTGGGCCTCGATGAGCTTGTCCTCCCCCTTGAAGAAGCGCACTCGCTCTTCCAGCTCTTTCTCGATATTGTCACAGGCGGCCTTTATCTTGTCCATGGACACCACGTAGTGGGAGGCAGGGAAGATGGCGATGTGACTCAGCACCGCGTGCACCCTGCCGGAGAGGGGCTCCACCTCGGCGATGCGGTCGATTTCGTCCCCGAAGAACTCAATCCGGATGAAGTAGTCCCCGCCCTGGGCCGGGTATACCTCTATGACGTCCCCGTGCACCCTAAAGCACCCTCTGTGCATGTCCATCTCGTTGCGGGTGTACTGGATGTCCACCAGCTCCCGCAGCACCTGGTCGCGGTCCTTCACCATCCCGGGGCGCAGGGAGACCACCATGCCCTGGTATTCTTCCGGGCTGCCCAGGCCGTAGATGCAGGACACGCTGGCCACCACCACCACGTCCCTGCGCTCTGTCAGGGAGACCGTGGCGGAAAGACGGAGCTTCTCTATCTCGTCGTTGATGGAGGAGTCCTTGGCGATGTAGGTGTCGGAGGAGGGCACGTAGGCTTCGGGCTGGTAGTAGTCGTAATAGGACACAAAGTATTCTACCGCGTTTTCCGGGAAAAATTCCTTGAACTCGCCGTAGAGCTGTCCGGCCAGGGTCTTATTGTGCGCTATGACCAAAGTGGGCTTGTTCAGGGCGGCGATGACGTTGGCCATGGTGAAGGTCTTGCCGGAGCCGGTCACACCTAGTAAAGTCTGGAACTGGTTACCTTCCTTGAAGCCTTTGACCAACTCGGCTATGGCTGCGGGCTGGTCGCCTGTGGGCTTATATTCAGAATGAAGTTTGAATGGTTTTTGTTCCATGAACGTCTTTTGTTCATTTTGCACAAATATCACCTCCGTATAGCAATCGAAAACCTCTTCTTCCCAATGGGAATAAGGGAATTCCCATAGTAGAAAAGTTCGCCTATAAATCGAGTGTTCCATTCGATTTGCAGAATATTCGTCGAGCCACATCTTCCGTTTTCAACGATATGCCCTTTCGACGAATTTTGTTCACTGATTTCATTTTTCCAAACCCGATAATAGTAGTAAAACTAAAATGGATTGGATGACACAAAAGCAACTCTGATTATAGCATACCGCATTTTATTTGTATAGATGAAATCTTCAATTTTCAGAACATTTGTTCAGAAAGTTTGTTCCCCTGTGATGGAACCTCATTTCTCCTCATTGGTAAATATTCCTCCATTGCAATGTCGGCATCTAAAATCTTATCCTGCTGATTGGGCGTGTCATTTTTCTTTGGCATGACATCCTCCATGTAGGACAGCAGTTCAGGTATTTCCTCCGGGATAATATTTTGATTATCACCATAAACATCCACTGTAATCAATTCTTTTGCATGTCCCATCAATTTGGATACAGCTTTCGGATTAAAGCCACTCTTCAACAACAAGGTACAATAGGTACTTCTCAAATCATGCCACCTGATATCAGGCAGACCCGCATTTTTCAAAAGTTTCTTATAATGCTGCCAATGAAAATCTTTGCTACGGGGCTTTCCGTAGTTGGAACAGCATATGTAGTCTGCATCCAGAAACTGTGACCTTCTGCGTGTTCTGTTTCTCTCATATTTTTTTCGCTCTTCCAGAATCGCCTCGAATACATAGTCCGGAATCGGAAGCACCCTCTTGCTGGAGGACGATTTCAGGGGCAGTTCCCTCTTTGTCATGGGCTTATCATCATTCTCATTTGGACTTCTATTCAACTCCCTTCCCAACTGACGTTCCACGGATAATGTGCGGTTTATATAGTCAACATCCGAATACTTTAAGCCATTTATCTCCTGCCTCCGTAGTCCCATAAGGACATTGAGCAGCACCTGCATATGAATCGGTGTCCCCTTACTGGCTTCCAGCAGTGTATGTATCTGCTCCATGGTCAACGTTTTTTGAATGTCAATATTCCTTGTGTGATATGGCTTAGTCTCTACATTTTTGGGCAAATTGACACCCTCTGCGGGATTCAATGAAATCAGCTTATTCTCCACCGCATAACGAAAAGAGACATTCAGCACAGTTTTTAACTGCCTTACGATAGAAACAGAATATCCGGCGCGATCCTTATACAATCTTTGAATATCACCCCTGCTTAATTCTGTCAGCTTTTTTCCTCCGATATACGGAATAATATGGCTTCTGACTATTTGGGAATAAGAAGAGTAGGTGTTGGCGCTCCCTACTCTCTTCCTGATATCATATTCGAGCCAATATTCAAGAAATTCTTTTACCCTCACATTGTTGTTCACTACATAAATTCCGTTGCTCAGTTCCCCCATAGTACGTTTTCTGGCATCTTCTGCTTCTTTCTTAGTATGGAACCCTGACTTCTGCTGCACTTTCTGAGTGCCGTCCTGAAACGTCAGGACGACACGATAAGCATAATTATCCCTGTCAGGCAGCTTAAAAGCAGCTTTCACATCCCAGTCCACATAATTTTGCTGCTTTAACTCTAACAAGCACTCAATCCTCCTCTGGCACAAAATTATTGTTTAAAAACCCTCTTATCTTCTCTGGCTCATCCATCACCTCACAGTAATACTCAAAGGTGGTATTCACACTTGAATGCCCCAATAGTGCAGATACTTTGATTAACGGTACTCCCTGTTCGGTCAGAATACTGGCATACATATGTCTCAAACTATGAACAGTCAAATGCTGCAACCCCGATCTTCTACACAACTTAGTCAATGCTGTATTAAAGGAAGCAGCAGCATGTGGCAACCCATTTTCACAGCAGGAAATGTAATCCCGATCTATGTAGGCCTCTCCCAATTGCCCTTTTTTGAAATCAATCAGTGCTTTTCTTGCAATTACTTCCTCCATGATTGCATCGGGAACCCGAAGCGTCCGATAACTGTTCGATGTCTTGGGCGGTTTCTCCACAATCTGATATTCTGCTATCTTTCCCTGCCCTTTCGGAACAATAGGGTTGGAAGTAATCTGTCTGGATATTGTGACTGTCTTCTGGGATAAATTATACTGCATAACGCTGAATGCTGCCTAAT
>NZ_CAPDXS010000044.1:0-10842 GCF_948601915.1 uncultured Acetatifactor sp.
TACGAGATCAGATCTGGTGACTGGAGTTCAGACGTGTGCTCTTCCGATCTGTAAAGGGCTGTGAGCTTGTCTTTCTCTGTCTGTTTCTTCATAGTGTGTAACCTCCTTTTTTGAGAATGCCTACTTCTCTCAACCCTTATTGTAGTTATCCGTTTGACACTGTAAACATGAAACGAGAATGTCTTTCATGTAAACAAAAACTGGCTGGAAAACGGCGAGGGAGAGATATTCTCCACCCAGGGAATATCTTTAGCCAAGAGACAGGTGCTGGAATCCATAGATACGCTTACGGATGAACAGGTAAACGCTGTTTCTTGTTTTATCAGATATTTAACAGAAAACAAGGAATCTTGAATCATAACAAAAATCGTAGGCGGGGAAGCCGCTCCGACAATAGCCAAATATTTTTCATCCTATTGACAAAAGCGGGGGGCAAGAGTTATACTTGGAGCTGAGTTAGCGGCTGCTAACACAAAGAGCAGCCGCATTTATTAGGCCTATGGATTAGTCCATACTAACTTTCGTTAGGAGGGCAAAAAAGAAAGGGAATGCGTGGTAAGACATTATGATGATCAAAAAAAGACTGATAGGAACAGTCCATGAAAGCAAAAAATACATAATAGGGAACGTGGCGGCCCAATGGTGCTCCCTTGCGGCGAATATCGCCATGATGACGGCAGTGACAGGCCTGCTTGCCTCTCTTTTCCATAAAACGGCAGATAAGGACAGCTGCTTCCTCACGGCGGGTATAGCAGCGGCGGCAGTTATGACCCGTTTTATCTGCACAATCCTTTCAAGCCGCATGGGGTATCTCTCGTCAAAATCCGTCAAGAAGACGCTGCGGGAAGCGATTTACGGGAAGCTCCTCCGCCTTGGCGCTTCTTACAAGGAACAGGTGAATACCTCGGAAGTGGTACAGGTGGCCGTGGAGGGCGTGGAACAGCTGGAAACCTACTTCGGGGCGTATCTTCCGCAGTTTTTCTATGCCATGCTCGCGCCGCTGACACTGTTTGCGTATCTGTGCTTTGTCAATGTGCCCTCCGCCGCCGTCCTGCTGGTCTGTGTGCCGCTGATTCCCATTGCCATCGCGGCGGTGCAGACCTGGGCGAAAAAGCTGCTGTCAAAATATTGGGGGCAGTACACGGCTTTGGGAGATACCTTCCTGGAAAACCTGCAGGGGCTTACGACACTGAAAATTTACCAGTCCGACGGTTTTAAGCATGAGGAGATGAACCGTGAGGCGGAGAAATTCCGTAAAATCACCATGAAGGTACTGACCATGCAGCTTAATTCCATCACGCTGATGGATCTGATTGCCTACGGAGGGGCGGCATTAGGCGTAATCATGGCGGCCACACAGTTTCGGACCGGGGATGTGACCCTTTCGGGGTGCCTTCTGATCATCCTGATCTCGGCGGATTTCTTCATCCCCATGCGGCAGCTCGGCAGCTTCTTCCATGTGGCGATGAACGGCATGGCGGCAAGCGATAAGATTTTCCGCCTGCTGGATCTTCCCGAACCGGCGGGGAAAACAGGACGCTTTCCGGAGGACTACCGAATCGTCTGCGATAATCTGCGCTTTTCCTATGGCGAAAATTCCTCCGATGAAGAGATTTCTTCTGATAAGGGAAATTCCTCCGGCCAAGGAAGCCCCTCCGATAGAGGAAGGGAAATCCTGCGCGGAATCCGCATGCAGTTCCCGAAAGGGGGCTTTGTCTCCATCATCGGGGAGAGCGGCTGCGGAAAGTCCACCGTGGCGGCAGTCCTCATGGGGAGGAACCAGGGCTACCGCGGTTCGGTAAAAATCGGAGACAAAGAGCTTTCAGACATAAGGGAAGCGGAACTGATGGAGAGCATCACCTATATCAGCCATCAAAGCTATCTGTTCAAAGGCACCGTGAGGGAGAATCTTTTGATGGGGAAGCCGGATGCGTCGGACAAGGAGCTCTGGGCGGTACTGGAACGGGCGAATCTGGCAGGATTTCTGAAATCCGAGGGCGGGCTTGACACGCTCCTTATGGAAAATGCCTCGAACTTTTCGGGCGGGCAGCGCCAGAGGCTTGCGCTGGCAAGGGCGCTGCTCCATGACAGCCCGGTGTATATTTTCGACGAAGCCACCTCCAATATCGACGCGGAGAGCGAGAACGACATTATGCGGGAGATCCATGGGCTGGCAGGCAAAAAAACAGTCATCCTCATTTCCCACCGCCTCGCCAATGTGACGGCCTCAGATAACATCTACGTGATGGACGCGGGGAGCGTGGCGGAAAGCGGAAGCCATGAGGAACTGCTGGCAGGGGACGGTATTTACGCAAAGCTGTGGAACACGCAGCAGAGCCTTGAAAATTATGGGAACATCCAAAGCGGATATCAGGATGGCCATTCTGCCGGTACAGAAGGCCGGGCAGACGGAAAGGACGGTGCGGCTGTATGAAAAGACGGAGCGGATTTGCGGTCATGGTAAGGCTTATCGGCCTTGTGGAGCCTCTTGCCGGATTTATGGCGCTGGCGGTTCTTATGGGATTGGCAGGGCATCTGTGCGCGTCCTTCATCACGATCCTGGGCGGATATGCGGCGCTTGTCCTGCTGGGTTTTGACATGACCTTCAAGCCGGAAGCCATATTTATCTGTGTGCTGGCGTTTGCCGCACTCAGGGCGATCCTGCGCTATGCAGAGCAGTCCTGCAACCATTTTATCGCGTTTAAGCTGCTTGCGCTGATCCGGAATAAGGTTTTCCTCGCATTGCGGAAACTCTGCCCCGCAAAGCTGGAGGGCAGGGACAAAGGCGACCTGATCTCGGTCATCACTTCGGATATCGAGCTGCTGGAGGTCTTCTATGCGCACACCATTTCCCCCGCTGCAATCGCGCTTTTTTATACTGCCGTGATGTGCCTGTTCATCGGCTCCTTCCACCCTGCGCTGGGGCTCCTTGCGCTTCTGGCATATCTGACAGTGGGAATCGCAATACCGGCTGCCGCCTCGAAAGCAAGCGGCGGGGACGGTATGGCATTCCGCACCGAAGCGGGAAGCTTGAGCGCCTTCGTCCTTGACAGCCTGCGCGGGCTTTCCGAAACCATACAGTATGGCAGGGGCGGGGAACGCCTGATACAGATGGAGGAAAGGACGGACGCCCTTTCGGAAACCGAGAGGCGCTTAAAGCGTACCGCAGGGAGGAATACGGCGGTCACAAATACGGCGATCCTCCTATTTGACTTATGTATGCTGTTCGTATCTGCCGCACTGTATCAAAAGGCGGAAGTGGATTTTGCCGGGGTACTGATTCCGACGGTTGCCCTGTTCTCCTCTTTTGGCCCTGCTGTGGCCCTTGCGAATCTGGGTAGCACACTGCAGAACACTTTCGCAGCCGGGAACCGTGTGCTGGACATTTTAGACGAAACGCCCGCAGTGCAGGAAGTGGAGGGAAAGAAAAAAACGGTGTTTGAAGGCGCAGATGCAAGAAACGTCAGCTTTTCCTATGGGGCGGAAACAATCCTTGACGGTGTATCTTTGAGGATTCCAAAAGGAGATATTATAGGGATTGTAGGAAGAAGCGGTAGCGGGAAATCCACGCTGCTAAAGCTGTTCATGCGTTTCTGGGACGTGGGGGACGGAAGGCTGGAAATCTCCGGCAGAGAGATTGCGGGGATAAACACGGCGGATCTGAGGGAGATGGAAGGTTTCATGACGCAGGAGACCCATCTGTTCCATGACAGCATAAGGAGCAATCTGCGCATTGCGAAGCCAGATGCCACGGACGCTGAACTGGAAGCAGCCTGCCGGAAAGCCTCCATCCATGATTTTATCATGGGGCTGCCCCGGGGGTACGATACCCCTGTGGGGGAGCTTGGGGATACGCTTTCCGGCGGGGAGAGGCAGCGGCTGGGGCTGGCGAGGGCATTCCTGCATGACGCGCCCTTCCTGCTCCTTGACGAGCCTACCAGCAACCTGGACAGCTTAAATGAAGCGGTCATCTTAAAATCCCTGCGGGAAGGACAGGAGGGAAAAACGGTGCTGCTGGTGTCCCACAGGCAGTCCACCATGCGGATTTCGGATGCCGTATATTCGGCAGAAAGGCTTTCACGGACAGAAGGGAGAGCCTTCCAAAAAGAAAAAGCGATTGGAGAAGTGTGATGAGACTTAAAAAAATACTGTATGTTGTTTTAGGGTGCATCGGCGCTGCTTTGGGGGCATTGGGGGCGGTCCTTCCGCTTCTGCCCGCTTTCCCTTTCCTTCTCCTTGCAGCGTTTTGCTTTGCCAGGAGTTCGGAAAAGCTGAACCGCTGGTTTACCGGGACGAAATTGTATAAGAATAATCTGGAAAGCTATGTAAAAGGAAAGGGCATGACGCGGAAAACGAAAATCAAAATCATGGTGACGGTGACGCTTCTGATGTCGGTGGGCTTCCTCATGATGGACCAGGTTCCTGTCGGCAGGATTGTCCTGGCCTGCGTGTGGATATTCCATATCCTTTATTTTATTCTGGGGGTCAGGACCATAAAGACAGATGCGAGGTAAGCGCTGCGCATTGTCGCAGGCTCCATGGAGATGGACATCCCACAGGAATGCCGACTGCGGATGCAGCCCTGGTTCCTGTGGGATGTTCCGGTTTTGAGGAGCAGACAGCTTTAGTTGTTGATCAGCTTATCATCCTCATTGTTCCAGCTATAGAGCTTCCTGATATCCTCGCCCACCTTCTCCGCCGGATGCTCGCTGGCCAGCTTCCGCATGGCCTTGAAGTGCACCTGCTTTCCGGCAGGAGACATATCCAGCAGGAATTCCTTGGCGAAGGTTCCGTCCTGGATGTCGCTTAAGATCTTCTTCATGGCCTTCTTGGTCTCCTCGGTGATGACCTTGGGGCCGGTGATGTAATCGCCGTACTCGGCGGTGTTGGAGATGGAATAGCGCATGCCGGCGAAGCCGCTCTGGTAGATCAGGTCCACGATGAGCTTCATCTCATGGATGCACTCGAAGTAAGCGTTCCTCTCGTCATAGCCGGCCTCCACCAGGGTCTCGAAGCCTGCCTGCATCAAAGCGCAGACGCCGCCGCAGAGCACGGCCTGCTCGCCGAAGAGGTCTGTCTCGGTCTCGGTGCGGAAGGTGGTCTCAAGGACGCCTGCCCTCGCGCCGCCGATGCCCAGGGCGTATGCCAGAGCGATGTCCTGGGCCTTGCCTGTGGCATCCTGCTCCACGGCAATCAGGCAGGGAACGCCTTTGCCCTCCTGGTACTCGCTGCGCACGGTGTGTCCCGGCCCCTTGGGCGCGATCATGGTCACGTCCACGTCCGCAGGGGGCACGATGCAGCCGAAATGGATGTTGAAACCGTGGGCGAACATCAGCATGTTGCCCTCCTCCAGGTTGGGCTCGATGTCGTTCTTGTAGAGGTCTGCCTGCTTCTCATCGTTGATCAGAATCATGATGATGTCTGCCTGCTTTGCTGCCTCCGCGGCGGTGAACACCTCGAAGCCCTGCTTCACGGCCTTGTCCCAGGACTTGGAGCCCTCGTACAGGCCGATGATCACATGGCAGCCGGACTCCTTCAGGTTCAGCGCGTGGGCGTGTCCCTGACTGCCGTAGCCGATGATCGCGATGGTCTTTCCCTCCAGAAGGGACAGATTACAGTCTTCCTGATAAAAAATCTTTGCCATTTCTCGTTTCCTCCGTTTTGTTGTTTATTCTATGTTCATTCCTACGCAGCGAATTGGATGCCGTGTCTGGCCGTCGCGAAACGGTCCTGGCATCCTGTCGATGCTGCAAGGGACAAATATCTTTCCACACGAAAACGCCTCCCGCAGCGAGCAGTCGGGTCGGCCTGTGCCTGGCTGCTTTCGGCTTCCTCTTGTCATGCTGAGAGCAGTGGGGAATACTCCCCTCCTGCATCTATTAGTCCAGGCGCACCACAGGCTCCGTGCCCCTTCCCAGGCCTGCGATGCCTGTCCGGGCCAGCTCCAGAATCTCATATCCCTCCAACAGGCCGATGAAGGCGTCAATCTTCTGCTGGTTGCCCGTGAGTTCAATCATCAGGCTCTCCGGCGCGATATCGATGATCTTCGCCCGGAAGATGTCCGCCACAGAGATGACTCCCTGCCTCTGCTCCGCGGTGGCGCGGACCTTCACCATGATCAGCTCCCGGTATACGCTCTTTTCCGGCTTCAATTCTTTGATATTCCGCACATCCTCCAGCTTGGCCACCTGCTTCTCAATCTGCTCCAGAATCTCATCGTCGCCGGATGCCACAATCGTGATGCGGGTGATGCGGGGATCCGAGGTCACGCCTGCCGTAATGCTCTCCACATTATAGCCGCGCCTGGCGAAAAGCCCTGAAATCCGGCTCAGGACGCCGGATGTATTGTTGACCAGCAATTGGAACACTTTCTTCTGCATCAAATTTCCACCCTCTCCTTTTTCTTTTTCAACCTCATATCTGTGCACCGGCTTCCATGCTTCCGCGCACGTCCTCTGTCCTGCCCCACATATCGCGCTCCCCGGGCTTCGCTCTCATTCCAGCGGCTTCAGCCCCTCGAACAGCTCGTCATAGCTTTTCATGGTATGGCATCTGCCATAGGAAATCTCCCTGTCCTCCCCGTACTGCTTCAGGAAGCACTTGGCCAGCTCCTCCACCGTGACCTCCAGGGTCACCATGAACTGGGTGTAGGCGAAGCTGTAAGCCCCGCTGCCCTCCTCATAGTTGGCTGTAATCAGCGACTCCGTGACCTGATCCAGGGGGTAAAGCTTCAGATGCAGCAGTTCATGGACGATGACCTCCTCCAGGTTCTCCTGCTTCGGATTTGCTCCATTGAGCAGAAGGATTGCCTTCTTGTCCGTACAGTCCACCTTAAAGTCGCCTGTCTTATGGAAGGAAGAATCCATGACGATCTCCAGCTTCACATCCCAGCTTTCCTCCAGCCGCAGAATCCTGCGCCATTTTTGCAGCAGCTCATTCAGCCGCGTTTCTACGGAATGCATTTCTTCCATCTTCAAGCCCCCTTCTTAAAACTCTTTCGCTATCATACCAATTTCCGGCCGAAATGTCAATAAAAGCCTGATTTTGGGGCCGTCACCCCTCGTCATTCTCCGCGCACTTGGAGAGCGCCACTGTTCCGGTGCGGGCCACCTCCACGATGCTGATGGTCTGGAGCATCTTAATCATGAGCTTTATCTTCTCCGGCTCGTCGCAGATCTGAATCATCATGAAATGCTTGGACATGTCCACAATCTGGGCCTTCATGATCTCGCACAGCTCCATGATTTCCCGGCGGTTGCCCTTGTTGTATCTGATTTTGATGAGCATCAGCTCCCTGGCGATGCACTGCTGCTCCGCGAAGGTCTTCACCTTGATGACGTCCAGCTTCTTGTTCAGCTGCTTCTCGATCTGCTCGATGGTGCGCTCGTCCCCGCTGCTGACGATGGTCATGCAGGACACGTCGCTGTTGTCCGTCTCTCCCACCACAAGGCTGTCTATGTTGAAGCAGCGCCTGGCAAACAGGCCGGCCACCTTGCCCAGTACACCGGAACGGTTCTCCACCAGTACAGAATATATTCTTTTCTTCATAAAATATCCTCCTATCCCAGTCCCTGTCTATACCAGATCCATAGGGTCGATCACGCATTCCAGCAGCATGGACTCATCCTTTTCCAGGAATGCCTCTATGGTCTCGTCACATTTCTCCATGTTCTCCAGCCGCAGGAACGGAATGCCGTAAGCCGCGGAAAGCTTCTCCAGATCCGGGCTCCCGGACAGGTCTACCACGGAATACTGGTCCTGATAGGTGAAATGCTGGTACTGGCGCACCATGCCGAGATAATTGTTCTTCAGCACCACGATTTTCACAGGGATATGGTGCTGGCACATGGTGGCCAGCTCCATCATGGACATCTGGAAGGAGCCGTCCCCGCAGACAGCCACGACCTGCCGCTCCGGCGCGGCCACCTTGGCTCCCATGGCCGCCGGGATGGAATACCCCATGGTGCCCATGCCGCCGGAGGTGAAGAACTTCCCTTTCCGCACCTTCACATAGCCGCAGGACCAGATCTGGTTCTGGCCCACGTCCGCCACATAGATGGCGTCCTCCTGCATCCTCTCGGTGAGCCGCATGATGAACTTGGCAGGGTCTACGTAAGCCGGGTCGGGCTTGCGCTTGCTGGCCATAGCCTTCCGGTATTCCCTCAGGGTGTCCAGCCACTCCTGACAGTTGCAGGTGAACTCCTCCTTCTCCAGATCCTCGAAGATATGCTTTGCGTCCCCCACCAATGGTATGGTGGGGCCTGCGTTCTTGCCGATCTCCGCGGGATCCACATCGATATGCACCAGCACCTTGTTCCGAGTGATCATATCCGGCTGGTTCACGGCCCGGTCGGCCACCCTGGCCCCCACCATGATCAGCAGATCGGACTCGTTCATGGCCCGGTTGGCATAGGCTTTGCCGTTGTTGCCCACCATCCGGAAATAGAGGGGGTGGTCCGTGGGCATGGCGCCGATTCCCATCATGGTGGACACCACGGGGATATTGTGGGCCTCGGCGAACCTGCGCAGCTCTCCCTCGGCCTCGCTAAGCAATACGCCGCCGCCCGCGCAGATCAGGGGCCGTTTTGCCTTCTCCAGTTCCCTGACCACTTTTTTGATCTGAACCGCGTTCCCCTTCACCGTGGGCTTGTAGGTGCGCAGGGACACGCTCTCCGGATACTTGAACTTGGTGATCGGGGCATTCTGGATATCGATTGGCACGTCAATCAGCACAGGGCCCCGCCTGCCGGTGTTGGCGATGTGGAAAGCCTCCTTGAACACCCTGGGGATATCGTTCACATTCTTTACTAAATAGCTGTATTTCACAAAGGACTCCACTGCCCCGGTGATATCGGCCTCCTGGAACACATCGCTGCCCAGCAGCTCGCTGTTCACCTGTCCGGTGATGCAGATCAGGGGGATGCTGTCCGCAAAGGCCGTGGCGATGCCCGTGATCACATTGGTAGCACCGGGGCCGGAGGTGACGGCGCACACGCCGGGCCTTCCGGTAATCCGGGACACACCGCTGGCCGCATGGGCCGCGTTCTGCTCCGTGCGGATGAGAATCGTCCGGATGTCCGACTCCAGGATACTGTTGTAAAAAGGGCAGATGGCTACACCGGGATACCCGAATACCGTCGTGACCCCCTCCTCCTCCAGACATTTGACAATGGCGTCTGCACCTAACATATCAATCTTCCTCCTCTATTATCAACATTTTTATATCTACCTTAATGCTGTCTTTCAAATCCGAGATACCTGGTTCCCTGGAACCGGAGCTTTCCCATATCCCCCTCCGCCAGCATCCCATATTCGGATCCGCTCAGGTGGAATTCCATCCTGTCCCCGCTCTCCACCTCGAAGGTG
Source organism: uncultured Acetatifactor sp. (assembly GCF_948601915.1). Taxonomy (NCBI): domain Bacteria; kingdom Bacillati; phylum Bacillota; class Clostridia; order Lachnospirales; family Lachnospiraceae; genus Acetatifactor; species uncultured Acetatifactor sp. The sequence goes on from NZ_CAPDXS010000044.1 coordinate 9,367, forward strand.
GCGTAATAGCTTGTGGATGTGTGATATCCGTTGGCCCCAGTGCCATCGCTGTGATGATGGCTGTTCACGTATGTCCTGCGGGAAACCACTCTTGCAGCTACCGCCAGTTCAGGGGCATGATTGTTTTTGTTCCACTGGCCGATTCCGCGCACGGCATTCACGACAAACATGGCAATCACCACGAGGAATACCAGCATAAAGCAGATTTCAAACAAACCGCTGTTGAAAAAGAAACCCATGGCAAACCTCCAGTCCTGCTTCATTCAGCAGCTTTTTCCCCCACAAGCCTCTGCGCAAGCTTCACCGCCTCCGCCGCGTCCGCGGAATAACCGTCCGCCCCAATCTCCTCCGCGTATTCCCGGGTGATGACCGCTCCGCCAATCATGATCTTCGCGCTTACCTTTTCCTCTTTTGCGTAGGCAACCACCTCCCGCATGCGCTGCATGGTGGTGGTCATCAGAGCCGACAGGGCAATAATCCTGGCATTGTTCTCCTTTGCCGCCCGGATGATGTCCTCCTTGGGGACATCCTTGCCCAGGTCGATGACCCGGAAGCCGTAGTTCTTCAGCATCAGCGCCACCAGGTTCTTGCCGATGTCATGGATGTCCCCCTCCACGGTGGCGATGACTACTACAGGCATATCATCCGCATCCGACGCTCTCAGAAGAAGGGGCTCCAGTATCTCGATGGCATTCTTCATGGCCTCCGCGCTGGCGATGAGCTGGGGCAGGAAATACCGTCCCTTATCAAAGAGTTCGCCCACCTCGTTGATGGCGGGAAGCAGCGCCTCGTGCAGCAGAGCGGAGGGATCTTCCCCCTGGGCCAGGGCATCCTTCGTCTGGGAAGCTATGCCCTTTCGGTTGCCCTTCAGGACGGATTGGCGCAGGGCCGCCCGACAGGCGCTGTCAGGTTCCGCCGCGGGACTTCCGTCCGATTTCGGGCTGTCAGTCTTTTCTGCCTTACTGCCCGCCTCCCCGCCGGCCTCTCCCCGGCGGAACTCCCCATTCCCGGGGGCTGTACCGGTGCTCTGAGCCTGCGCTGGTTCCCGCTTCACCTTCTGCTCCCGTCTCTGGGCCAGCTTGTCCGTATATTCGATATACCGTATATCCGCATCCTCTTTCGCAAGCAGCAGATCCGCGGCAAAAGCGCTGCCTGTCAGCAGCTCCTGGGAGGGATTTGCGATGGCCATGGTCAGCCCCTCTCTGATGGCCATGGTCAGGAATGCCGCGTTCACGTACCCCCGCTCCGGCATGCCGAAGGAGATGTTGGACAGGCCGCAGATAGTGGCAAGCCCCTTCTCTCTGCAGTATCGTATGGTCTCCAGCGTCTCCACCGCCGCCCTTTTATTGGCCCCCACTGTGGACACCAGGCCGTCCACGATGATATCCTCTTTTTTCAGGCCCAGGGAATATGCCCGTTCCAGCACAGTCTCTATGATATGTATCTTCTCTTCCAGGCTCTTCGGCAGCCCTTCGT
>NZ_CAPDXS010000044.1:10852-33624 GCF_948601915.1 uncultured Acetatifactor sp.
GAGAGAGGCAGCAGGATGAACATGGCACCGTATTTCTTTACGATCGGCAGGAGCTTCTCGAATTTCTCCGCCTCCAGCGACACAGAGTTCACCAGGGCCCTGCCGGGGTAATGCCGAAGCGCCGCCTCCAGCACCTCCACATGGCTGGAGTCCAGGGAGAGGGGCAGATGGGACACGCCGCCTATCTCCTCCAATGCCCGCAGCATGGTCTCCTTTTCGTCGATGCCGCTCATGCCCATGTTCACGTCCAGGATCTGCGCGCCGCACTGCTCCTGCTCCTCCGCGAACTGCACCACCTTATCGAAATTCCCCTCCCTCAACTGGGCCTGCAGCAGCTTTTTCCCGGTGGGATTGATGCGCTCCCCCACAATCAGGAAGCTGCCCTCCAGACCGAAGGCCACCGTCCGGCGCTCCGAGGCCAGGTATCGGATGCCCTCTCTCCTGCCGGCCCTTTCGGGGGCGGGGCCTTTCCCGAAGGTGTCGCAAAGCTTCCTTATGTACTCCGGCGTAGTCCCGCAGCATCCCCCCAGGACGGAGGCCCCGGCCTGGGCCAGAAGCTTCATCTCCTCCGCGAAGGTGTCCGCGTCCATGTCATAATCGGTACGCCCTCCCTCCAGATGGGGCAGGCCCGCATTGGGCTTGGCGATGATGGGAATCCCTGTGCAGGCAGCCATGTCTGCGATCACCTGCTTCATTTGGGCCGGGCCTGTGGAGCAGTTGGCCCCCACAGCAGCGGCGCCCAGGGATTCCAGCACGATGGCAGCGGTCATGGGATCCGTTCCGAACAGGGTCCTCCCCTCCGCCTCAAAAGTCATGGTCACCATTACCGGCAGGTCGCAGACCTCCTTTGCCGCGATCAGCGCCGCCCGGGCCTCCGCCAGGCTCATCATGGTCTCCACCACCAGGAGGTCTGCCCCTGCGTCCGCCAAAGCCCTGATCTGCTGCTTATAGACATCTATCAGCTCTTCCAGCTCCATATCCCCCACCGGGGACAGCTGCCGCCCTGTCATGGTCAGGTCTCCGGCCAGGTACACCGGCCTGTCCGCCTCCGAAGCCGCCTGCCTGGAAATGGCCACCAGGCCTCTCACCATCTCCTCCAGCCGCCCTGCCAGCCCGTAGTCCGCCAGCTTTATCCTGTTGGCCGTAAAGGTGGGCACATACAGGATGTCCGTACCGGCCGCCACATACTGCCTCTGGAGCTCCAGCATCACATGGGGATGCTCCAGGATCCACTGCTCCGGACAGACGCCGGAGGGCATGCCCGCCCTGACCAGGTTGGAGCCTGTAGCCCCATCCAGATATAGATACGATTTCGCTATGCTGTCAAATTCCTTTTTCGTCATGTCATCCTCAATTCCGCCGCCGGATTCCCCTGCGCCGTCTCTTCTCAAAAATCTCAATCTTTATCATACCATAGACATAATTTAATCGTAAAGGGGCGGATTTATCCAATTTGTGATACAAAACTGTTGCGGAAATCAGCAAAATGTGGTAGATTTTAATAGTATTTTGTTTGAACGGCATGAAAACGGAGGTCAAGGCAATTGAAAAAGAAATTACATATCGTTTTCGCGGCGCTTTTCACCGCTGTCATACTGACAGCCTGCGGCGAGGATTCCGAACTGACCCGTTTCCGAAAAAGCATCGACAGCTTCTGTACCAGGATTTCCGAGATAGACAGCTCCATCAACCACATTGACGCGGAGTCGGAGGAGGCCACCACCGAACTGCTCTCCTATCTGGACGATTTGGACGATACCTTCCGGACCTTCGCGGAACTCGACTTTCCCGCCGAGTTCGATTATCTGGAGAATCTGGCGGACGAGTCCAGCGAGTATATGACGGAAGCGGTGAAGAACTATCACCAGGCTTATGGCGGCGATGAATATGACGAGTCCACTGCGGAATATGCCAAGCAGAACTATTCCAGGGCTTATAAGCGGATTCAGATCATCATCTCCTTCCTCCATGGAGAAGAGCCTACGGATCCGGATCTGACCATTGAATACCAGACTGAGTGACAATGGAAAAGGCTCATCGAATGATTGCAAAGGCCCATCGAACGATGAAAAGGCCCATCGAACGATGAAAAGGCCCATCGGTGCGAACCGGTGGGCTTTTTTGTTTGTTCCGCTGTCAGACCCTGCCGTCGGATTGCTTCGCATCACTTCAGCAGCTTGATGATTCCCAGCAGGGGAATCTCTTTATCCTGATCCTGGAATGCGTATACGACTCCCAGGACACCGCAGAAAAACGCCACGATCCTCAGAATCCATACGAACCATCCGATAATGGGGATACGTCCCATAATCGCGAGGACGATGAATGTCAGATGCACCACGAGTCCCTGATTCAGATGGAACTTCGCTCCATCCCTGTCCCCTGCGAAATACGCTACGAACCACCCTACAATCGTCAGATAAGACACGATTCCTGTTGCCTTTCTATCCATTTCCGTTACCTCCATCTCTTTTGTCTCTTTGCATCCTGCATGTCTACATCATTATGCCCCAAAACAGCCGGAGCACATTCTTCACGATAAAATTCAATACAATCAGGCCTATGGCCGCGTACAGATACCAGGTCTGGTATCGCCAGCCTCGCACATGCCTGATACCCAGCCGTTCCAGCCCCTGCGTCAGCATGAAGCCGCCGCCCACTACAGCAAGGTAAGGGATGAGGGGATGATACCAGAGCGCTTCCAGCAGCCTGCCGTGGACAAGCGCCGTCAATGCCCTGGTACCGCCGCATCCCGGACAATAGATGCCCAGAACTTTGTCGAAAAAACAGGGCATCCTGGGCACTGTATCGCCCAGGGCGAAATGATATACCGCCCATATGCCGGCTCCTGCCGCCAAGAAAATCAGCCCGATATAGAACAACTCCGTCTCCAGTTTCCTCTTTCTGTCCATCCCGGCTGTCTACATCATATCCTGCAGCATGTCGAAATAGTTCATCTGTATGAGCTGGTTGATGACCATGGCGTAATAGACGATTGCAATCGCCCCCAGAATCAGGCCTATGATAGAACACACCATGCCGGCCGTCCCCACGCCGTTCTTGCTGCGCTTATTGCCCATGACGGCACAGATGAGCCCCGCTATTCCGAAAATGAGAGCCGGAACGCCGTAACAGCAGCAGGAGCATATGGCCAGGATGCCGCACACCAGCCCGGCAATCTGTAGGCCATTGGCCGTATTGTCCGAGCCAAAGTCGTTTGCGCTCTGCTGATAGGGAATGTTCGCCGTATAGTCCTGATAATTGCTGTACTGCGCGTTCTGCTGTCCTGTCCCGCCGGATGCCTGCTGCCCGCTGTCCTGATAACTGCTGTACTGCCCCTTCTGCTCATAGGCAGACCAGGCGTCGTCTGCGCGTTCCGTCAGCTTCGCGCCGCATTCCCTGCAGTACGTCGCGTTCCCGTCATCCTGATACCCACATATAGGACATATTTTTTTACTCATCGCATCTTCTCCACTTCTATGTTCCAGGTTCTATTGGATTGTTCACTATTCTTTATTATACAATAGGGGGCGCTGAATTTCCAGACATAATATGTAAAAATTTAAATTTTTAGTTTCTTAGCAGAAATTCTTCTGTTTTTCTATTGACAAATTTCCATCCTTCCGATACTCCTGTTTTCCTCCCTGACATGGAAAAAGTACCGCAACCCCTGGAGATTACGGTACTTTCAAGCCTTCCGGCGTTTTCAATCCACAAGATATATTTAGAACATGCAATCGTTTCCTAGAAACGATTTTCCTTGGCAGCTTCCTCGATCGAGACAGCCACAGCCACGGTAGCGCCTACCATGGGGTTGTTGCCCATGCCGATGAGGCCCATCATCTCCACATGCGCGGGAACGGAGGAGGATCCTGCGAACTGCGCGTCAGAGTGCATACGTCCCAATGTATCCGTGAAGCCGTAGGAAGCGGGGCCTGCAGCCATGTTGTCGGGATGCAGGGTACGTCCCGTGCCGCCGCCGGAGGCAACGGAGAAGTATTTCTTGCCGGCCTCGGTGCGCTCCTTCTTGTATGTACCTGCTACGGGATGCTGGAACCTGGTAGGGTTGGTGGAGTTGCCGGTGATGGATACGTCCACGTTCTCCTTCCACATGATGGCCACGCCCTCGGGAACGCTGTTGGAACCGTAGCAGTTCACCTTTGCGCGGAGCCCCTCGGAGTAGGGGATTCTCTCGATTTCCTTTACTTCGTTGGTGTAAGGATCGTACTCGGTCTCAACGAAGGTGAATCCGTTGATACGGGAGATGATCTTGGCGGCGTCTTTTCCAAGGCCGTTGAGGATGACGCGCAGAGGCTTCTGGCGTACCTTGTTGGCCTTCTCAGCGATACCGATAGCGCCCTCTGCGGCGGCGAAGGACTCATGTCCTGCCAGGAAGCAGAAGCAGTCGGTATCCTCTTCCAGCAGCATCTTGCCCAGATTGCCGTGGCCCAGGCCTACCTTACGGGTATCCGCAACGGAGCCGGGGATGCAGAATGCCTGAAGGCCCTCGCCGATGGCGGCGGCGGCTTCCGCAGCCTTGCGGCAGCCCTTCTTGATGGCGATGGCAGCGCCTACGGTGTAAGCCCAGCATGCGTTCTCGAAGCAGATGGGCTGGATCTTCTTCACCTGCTCGTATACGTCAAGTCCTGCGTCCTTGGTGATCTTCTCCGCTTCTTCGATAGAGGAGATGCCGTAGCCCTTCAGTACTTCCGTGATTTTATCAATGCGTCTTTCATATGATTCAAATAAAGCCATTTTTTCCTGTCCTCCTTATTTTTCTGGAAGCTTCCCAAACCGTTCTGTCCGTTGAGAAGCATTGCATGACGGCTTAGGCGGCCATGCCTCACTCTTTTCTGGGATCGATGACCTTCACGGCGTCGGCTACGCGGCCGTACTGGCCCTTTGCCTTCTCGTAGGCGGTGTTGGGGTCGTCGCCCTTCTTGATGAAATCGGTCATCTTTCCAAGGCTCACGAACTCATAGCCGATGATCTCGTCGTTCTTGTCCAGAGCGATGCCGGTCACATAGCCTTCCGCCATCTCCAGATAACGGGGACCCTTCTTCAAAGTACCGTACATAGTACCGACCTGGCTCCTGAGCCCCTTGCCCAGATCCTCAAGGCCTGCGCCGATGGGAAGGCCTTCCTCGGAGAATGCGCTCTGGGTACGTCCGTAGACGATCTGCAGGAACAGCTCCCTCATGGCGGTGTTGATGGCATCACATACAAGGTCGGTATTCAGCGCTTCCATGACAGTCAGGCCGGGAAGAATCTCAGATGCCATAGCTGCGGAATGGGTCATGCCGGAGCAGCCGATAGTCTCCACCAGAGCCTCCTGGATGATGCCCTCCTTCACGTTCAGGGTCAGCTTGCATGCGCCCTGCTGGGGAGCACACCAGCCCACGCCATGGGTCAGACCGGAAATGTCTTCCACCTTCTTCGCCTGCACCCACTTTGCTTCTTCAGGGATAGGCGCACAGCCATGGTGCACACCCTGAGCGACTGTGCACATTTCTTCAACTTCCTTTGAATAGATCATGTGAAATCTCCTTTCAATTATGTAAGTTATTATTCATCACAACAGAAAGCCCGCAGAAGCGCACTTCCTGTTGCATATCAATTTGGAAATTGACATATAATAATCTCTTCCTTCATTTTCTCATACTTACGGGAAAAAATCTAGTATTTTTTGTAAAAAAATATCCTTCTAAAAATATCATTCCCTCTTCCCGACAATTTCCGTGGCCTTTTTGTAGATGCTCCCGGCGGGTATCACGCCCCTGACCATGGATGCGGGGTAGATGTTCGTGTTCCGGCCGATGACGGTTCCGGGGTTCAGGACGCTGTTGCAGCCCACCTCCACGTTGTCGCCAAGCATGGCCCCCATCTTCTTCAGGCCTGTCTCGATGGAGATGCCCTCTCCCTTTACCACCACCAGGGTCTTGTCACTCTTCACGTTGGAGGTGATGGAGCCTGCGCCCATATGGGCTTTGAAGCCCAGGATGCTGTCCCCCACGTAATTGTAATGGGGCACCTGAACCTTGTTGAAGAGAATCACGTTCTTCAGTTCCGTGGAATTGCCCACCACGGCCCCCTTCCCCACGATGGCGTTGCCTCTCACGAAAGCGCAGTGGCGGATTTCCGCGTCCTCGTCCACGATCAGCGGCCCGTTCAGGCAGGCTGTCGGGGCCACCTTCGCGCTCTTCGCCACCCAGATGTAATCGCCCCGCTCTTCATAGATGTCCTTTGGAAGGCTCTCGCCCAGGTCAATGATGAAATCGTGGATCTTCGGGAGCGCCTCCCATGGATAGGTCAGTCCTTCCAACAGTCCGGCTGCGATTGTCTCCTTTAAATCATACAATTCCGAAACGGTGATTTCGATGCTCAATTCAAGTCACTCCTCCCTTGCTTTGCCTTTTCGGCGCTCTGTGCCCATGCCTGCGGAGGGCATTTACCTGCCCTTCGTCTGCTGCTTTGTCTGTCTCCTGCCCGCGGACTCGGCGGATTGATAATTCGTGGCAGCCGCCTGGAACTGCGCGAACAGAGCGCCCTGGTTGCGCAGCTGCTTGACGTACTCCGTCCTGCGGCCCACGAAGCCGTTGAGCTTGTCCATGTATTCCCCGGAGGTGATATCCCCGTCGGCTACCAGTGTCAGTCCCTTCTCCCAGCTTGCAGTCAGGGCCGGATCCAGCAGCGCCTTGATGGAGCTGCCCACCACATCGTATATCATCTCTCCCATGAGGGTGGGGGTCAGCACCTGCGTCTTCTTGTTCAGGGCCAGGTATTCGATGTTCACCAGCTTCTTCAGGATCTCCGCCCTGGTGGCGCTGGTGCCGATGCCGCTGCCCTTGATCTGGGCCCGCAGCTCCTCGTCCTCGATGAACTGCCCGGCGTTCTCCATGGTGAGGATGATGCTGCCGGAGGTGTAGCGCTTGGGCGGCGAGGTCTCGCCCTCCTTGACTTCATAGGAGTCCACAGCCAGCTTATCGCCCTTTTTCAGGGCGTTCAGAAGCTTTATGAACGCCTCGTCTCCCCTGAGCTCCGTCTCATTGTTCTCCGTGTTCCCGCCGCCTTTGCCGGAGTCCGTTCCGTTCTCTTTCCCTGTGCCGGCTCCATCCGCAGCCTTCTTGGCATTGCCGCTTCCGTCCTCCCCTGCAGGCGAAGCGCCCGCCTCCCTGTCCGCGGCCGCCCCGCCGTTGTCTTTTTTCACCGCAACCTTCAGATACCCTTCCTCAATCAGCACCTTGAAGTTGGCAAAGAACCGCTCTTCCTTCACCCGGATGCAGAGGGCGAATTTCTGATATACGGCAGGCGGGTAAAAGATGCTCAAGAATCTGCGCACAATCACCTCATAGACCTTGGCGGAAAGAGGCGGCAGGCTGTTCAGATTGTTCAGCCCCTGGCCTGTGGGTATGATGGCGTAATGGTCGGTAATCTGCTTGTCGTTCACGTACCTGGTCTTGGCGATTCCCTTGTAGCTTCCGTTGTTCAGGATCTCCGCGGCAAAACCGGCGCCTGGTCCAAATCCCCGCAGGCCTCCTATGTTCTTATGTATCTCCTTTGCCACCGCCGTGGACAGGACTCTGGCATCCGTCCTGGGATAGGTGACCATCTTCTTCTCGTACAGCTCCTGCACGATCCGCAGGGTCTCGTCCGGGCTGATTTTGAACATCTTCGAACAGTCGTTCTGTAGCTCCGCCAGGTTGTAGAGCAGGGGCGGGTTCCTGTTCTCCTTCTTCCGGCTGATGCTCTCCAGCAGGATGTCCCCCACCGGCTCTCCCTCCAGATGGGCGATGAGGCCCTTCGCGTCCTCCTCCTTCTTGAAGCCGTTCTCCTTGTAGAGCTTCGGGGAGGCGTACCAGGCGGAGGGCGGAGGAGCCACACCCTCGCCCCCTACCGCCCGCCACTCGCCTTGGAAGCTTCTGTCCTGTATCTTGAAGGTTCCCAGCACCCGGTAGAACGGCGTCTTGACAAAGTTGCGGATCTCCCGCTCCCTGTTCACCACGATGCCCAGCACACAGGTCATGACGCGGCCCACCGAGATGACGGCCCTGTCGCGTTTCAGGTAATCTTTTACCACATTTCCGTATTTCAACGTCAGGGCCCGGGAGAAGTTGATGCCCATGAGGTAATCCTCCTTGGCCCGCAGGTACGCGGCGGCGCTTAAGTTGTCGTATTCCTTTAAGTCCTTTGCCTCCCGGATGCCCCGCAGAATCTCCTCCTCTGTCTGGGAGTCGATCCAGACCCGCTTCCGCTCCTTGCCCCTGACGCCTGACATCTGCTCCACCAGCCGGTAGATGTACTCCCCCTCCCGCCCGGAGTCCGTGCACACGTAGATCGTGGTCACATCTGGGCGCTTCATGAGGGAGCTCACAATAGTATATTGCTTTTTGGAGCTTTCGATGACCTCATATTTATATTCTTCTGGAAGGAAGGGGATGGTGTCGAAGCTCCATCTCTTTAATTTCTCGTCATAGGCGTCCGGATAGCTCATGGTGACCAGATGGCCCACGCACCATGTGATGATCGTGTCCGCCGATTCCAGATAGCCGTCCCTGGATGTGGTATTCACTTTCAGCGCGTTTGCGAATTCCCTGGCCACACTGGGCTTCTCCGCAATAAATAAACTCTTTCCCACTCTGTCTTCCTTACTTCTTCTCAATATATCCGTGGGCCTTCAAAAGCTCCGCACAGAGCACCGCGCCGCCTGCCGCGCCCCTGACGGTGTTGTGCGACAGGCCGACGAATTTATAATCATAGACCGTATCCTCCCGGAGCCTTCCCACGCTGACGCCCATGCCCTTCTCGAAGTCCACGTCCAGGGCCACCTGGGGCCGGTTGTCCTCCTCCAGGTACTGGATGAACTGCTTCGGCGCGCTGGGAAGCCGGAGCCTCTGGGGCTCGCCGGAAAACTCCCGCAGCTTCCCGATCAACTGTTCCTTTGTGGGCTTCTTCGCGAACTTCACGAAGACTGCCGCCGTATGGCCGTTCAGCACGGGGACGCGGATGCACTGGCATGTGATCACAGGCCCATTTGCAGGCACGATCGCGCCGTCCCTCACCTCACCCCAGATGCGCAGGGGCTCCCTCTCGCTCTTCTCCTCCTCGCCGCCGATGTAGGGAATCACATTCCCCACCATCTCCGGCCAGTCCTGGAAGGTCTTGCCCGCGCCGGAAATCGCCTGGTAAGTGGTGGCCACCACCTCCACCGGCTCGAACTCCTTCCAGGCGGTCAGCACGGGGGCATAGCTCTGGATGGAGCAGTTGGGCTTTACCGCCACGAAGCCGCGCCGGGTGCCGAGGCGCTTCCGCTGGGCCTCGATGACCTCCATGTGCTCCGGATTGATCTCCGGCACCATCATGGGTACGTCAGGGGTCCATCTGTGGGCGCTGTTGTTGGAGACCACGGGGGTCTCCGTCCTGGCATAGTCTTCCTCTATCTTCCTGATCTCGTCCTTGGACATGTCCACGGCGCTGAATACGAAATCCACCTGGGAGGCCACTGCCTCCACCTCGTTGACATTCATGACCACCAGCTTCTTCAAGGCTTCCGGCATGGGGGTATCCATCTTCCACCTGCCCTCCACGGCCTCCTCATAGGTTCTGCCTGCGGAGCGGGGGCTCGCCGCTATGGTGGTCACTTCGAACCAGGGGTGGTCCTCCAGCAGGGCGATGAAACGCTGCCCCACCATGCCTGTGCCGCCCAGGATGCCTACTCTCAACTTTTCGCTCATTATCTTCTCCTCCTCTATTTTCGGAAATCTTTCCTCTCTAATCTGTTTTATTCTGTTTTATTCCGCTCTGCCAGCGATTCCTCTGCCAGATAGCTTTTCTGTTTTTCTATGACTGTCCTCATGGCCTCCGGCCCAGGCCCGCCGATGGTCAGGCGCTTTTCCACGCAGGTCTTAAGGGAAATCGCGTCATAGATGTCGGCCTCGAATTTATCGCTGATCCTCTGCAGCTCCTCCAGGGACAATCTGTCGATGGAGCTTCCCTTATCCACACAGTACAGCACCAGCCTGCCGATGATGCCGTGGGCATCCCGGAAGGGCACGCCCTTCCCCACCAGATAGTCCGCAGCGTCCGTGGCGTTGGTGAAGCCGTTCATGGCGCTCTCCGCCATGCGCTCTTTCCGGAACCGCATGGTGCGCAGCATGCCGGTGAACAAGGCCAGGCAGTCCTCCACCGTGTCTATGGCATCGAAGGTCAGCTCCTTGTCCTCCTGCATGTCCTTGTTATAGGCCAGGGGGATGCCCTTCATGGTGGTCAGCAGGGACATCAGCGCCCCGTAGACCCGCCCTGTCTTGCCCCGCACCAGCTCCGCGATGTCGGGATTCTTCTTCTGGGGCATGATGCTGCTGCCGGTGGAATAGGCATCGTCTATCTCCACGAACTGGTATTCGTTGGAATTCCAGATGATGATCTCCTCGCTGAAGCGGCTTAAGTGCATCATCACCGTGGACAGGGCCGCCAGGAATTCTATCAGGTAATCCCTGTCGGACACGGAGTCCATGCTGTTCAGGGTAGGCCCGGCGAATCCCAGCAGGGAGGCCGTGTAATCCCTGTCCAGCGGATATGTAGTGCCCGCCAGGGCCCCTGCCCCCAAGGGACAATAGTTCATCCTCTCATAGATGTCCGCCATGCGCTGCCTGTCCCGCCTGAACATTTCAAAGTATGCGCCGTAGTGGTGGGCCAGCGTGGTGGGCTGGGCCTTCTGGAGATGGGTGAAGCCGGGCATGTAGGTCCCGATATTCTCCTCCATCGCGGCCAAAATCACGGCCAGGAGGTCTTTCAGCAGTCCGTCCACCTCCGCCACATGCTTCCTGGTGTAGAGCCGCATGTCCAAAGCCACCTGGTCGTTGCGGCTCCTGCCGGTATGCAGCTTCTTGCCCGTGTCGCCGATGCGGCGAATCAGCTCCGCCTCCGCGAAGCTGTGGATGTCCTCGCAGCCTTCATCGATTTCAATCGTCCCGGCGTCCACATCCTGCCGGATTCCCGTCAATCCCTCCAGGATCTCGTCCCGCTCCCCTTCCGTCAGTATCCCCTGCTTCGCCAGCATGGTCACATGGGCCATGCTGCCCTCAATGTCCTCATGGAAAAGACGCCTGTCAAAGCCTATGGACGCATTGAAGTCGTAGACCAGCCTGTCTGTCTCCTTTGTAAAGCGCCCGCCCCATAATTGTGCCATATCTTCCTCCCGCTTTTGTCTCATTGAACCGTAAAACCGCATTTTTATACCAAAGACCGCCAGAATCTACAAATCTGTGACGTGTAGTATCCATTCTATCACGCATATTTGATTATAGCAAGCCTGGTTTTTTCACAATTCCGGCTGGGGCAATGCGGCCGGGGCAAAACATGCCGCGAATCGGCGCTGTCTTTCAGGATTCCCATGGGGCCTTTCGCCATTTCGGACAGGCAGTCCTAGAACCCCTGCCCGCCGTCCTTCATATGATATAGGAAAAAGGCAAACGGGAATGGCACATATGCAGAATATCCTGGAACTGAAGAACATCGGCTATTCCTACCACAGTCTCCACGGGGAGACGAAAGCGCTGCAGGACATCTCCTTCGGCGTCAGAGAGGGGGAGTTCATCGCCATCGTGGGGCCCAGCGGCTGCGGCAAGTCCACGCTGCTGTCCATCATCGCAGGGCTCCTGTCCCCGGAGGAAGGGACAATCGTGGTGAACAATCCCGACGGCTCCCTGCACTATCCGAAGATAGGCTACATGCTCCAGCGGGACCACCTGTTCGAGTGGCGCACTGTCTACAGGAACGTGACCTTAGGGCTTGAATTGAACCATAAAATGACGCCGGAACGCCTGGAGGCGGTAGACCGGCTCCTGAAGGACTACGGGCTGGACAAATTCAGGGATAAGCGCCCTGACGAGCTGTCCGGCGGCATGAAGCAGAGGGCGGCACTTATACGGACGCTGGCTCTGGAGCCCCAGCTCCTCCTGCTGGATGAGCCCTTCAGCGCCCTGGACTATCAGACCAGGCTTTTCGTGTCCGCGGATATCTGCAGGCTGATCCGGGCTGCGGGGAAGACCATGGTCATCATCACCCACGACCTGTCGGAAGCCATCAGCCTGGCTGACAGAATCATCGTCCTGTCCGGCCGTCCGGCCGTGGTCAAAAATGAGGTAAGCGTACATCTGACGCTGGCGGACGATTCGCCGCTGGCCGCGAGGAACGCTCCCGAGTTCCAGCAGTATTTCAATATGCTATGGGAGGATCTGACACATGAAAGCTGAACTGACAACGGATTCCGGAAAAAGGAAAAAGGCTTCCCCCGAATTGACCAGGCAGGAGGAGTTCATCCGAAAGCACAGAAGGCACCACCATGAAATCGCTTCCTGGCGCACGCTCATCTTCGTCCTGTTTATCGTCCTGTGGGAGATCAGCGCCAATCAGAAGTGGATCGACAGCTTCTTCTTCTCCAGCCCCAGCCGCGTGGCGCGCTGCTTCGTGGACCAGATCAGGCACAATGCCATGCTCTCCCACATCGGCGTGACGCTGCTGGAGACGGTGCTGAGCTTCCTGCTGGTGATCGCGTTCAGCCTCCTGATGTCCACGCTGCTGTGGCACTCCAGGAAGCTGTCCGAGATACTGGAGCCCTACCTGGTGGTGCTCAACAGCCTGCCGAAATCGGCCCTGGCGCCGCTGTTCATCGTCTGGCTGGGCACCGGCACCCGGACCATCATCGTGGCCGGCATGTCCGTGGCGGTCTTCGGCTCCATCATCAGCTTCTACACGGGGTTCCAGCAGGTGGACAATGAGAAGATCACGCTGATCTACACTCTGGGGGGCACAAGGCGGGACGCTTTCCTGAAGGTGGTGCTGCCGGGCTCCGTGCCCATCCTGCTCAGCACCGCCAAGGTGAACATCGGGCTGGCGCTGGTGGGGGTCATCATCGGGGAGTTCCTGGCGGCCAGGCGGGGGCTTGGGTATCTGATCATATACGGCTCCCAGGTGTTCCAGCTGGACATGGTGATCACCAGCATCATCGTGCTGTGCGTCATCGCCCTGGGCTTCTACAAGTCCATCCAAGCCATCGAGCACCAGATTCGGATACGGTTCAAGATGTGACCGTAGACGAAAAAAGGCCACAAGCTATTGCTTTGGCCTTACATAAAATCATATGAACGCATCACTGTTGGTCTTTCGCCATCGCTATTTTATCCAACAGCTCCACTATTTCCTCTTTTGTATACTCGCTCTTCTCACCATTCGCAAATATCAGGCGGAGCTCATACAAGGTAGCCATCTTGGTATCTTGCCTTTCCTTATCTGTCATTAAAAATACCTCCGACCAGCATTTTACTCATAAAAGCTTCTGACGGGACTCGAACCCGTGATCTATTGATTACGAATCAATCGCTCTACCAACTGAGCCACAGAAGCCTGTTCCGCAGAACCGAATATTATTATACAAGCTTTTCCCGTATTTTGCAACTGTTTTTTTGCTTTTTACAAATTTTATGGTTTTCCGCACTATTCTATCCTAATTTCCCGTCAATATGCACATCCAACTGGTCATACGCAATCTCGATCCCGCACGCATCCAACCTCAGCTTGCACTCCTCCGTGACGCGCCACTTGCCCTGCCAGAAATCCTCCTGCCTAAACCAGCACCGCACCCCCAGCACCACGGAGGAGCTGCCCAGCTCGGACACGAAGACCAGCATGTCCCGGTCCTTCAGCACCGCCTCGTCCTCCTCCAGTATCCCCATCAGCACAGCCTTGGCCCTCTTCAGATCAGCATGGTAAGAAATCCCCACCGTCACGTCCATCCGCCGTACCTCCTGCATGGTGATGTTCACCAGGCTGTTGTTGGCCAGGTTGCCGTTGGGCAGGATGACGGTCTGGTTGTCCGGGGTCAGGAGCTTGGTGTAGAAAATCTGGATCTCCGTCACCGTGCCCTCCTGGTTGGAATAGCTCTCCTTGATGTAGTCTCCCACCCGGAAGGGCTTCAGGGCCAGTATCAGCACCCCTCCCGCCAGATTGGACAGGCTGCCCTGGACCGCCAGGCCGATGGCCACGCCGGCGGAGCCCAGCACGGCCACCACGCTGGCCGCGTCCAGCCCGAAGGAGGACGCCAGCCCCATGACAAGCACCACGTACAGGGTGGCCTTGACAAAGGAATCCACGAACTGTATCACCCCCAGCTCTGCGCCCGCCCGCTCCATGGGTTTTTTAACGATTTTTCGTATTAACTTAATTACTTTTACTCCTATCAGGAAAAACAGCGCAGCCAGCAGGATGCGCAGCCCCAGGTTCAGGGCCTTCTCCGGAAGCGTGCCCAGGAATTCCTGAACCGCTCCTTTCCGTATCTGCTCCTCCACGCCCTCCATGATGCTGCCAGTGGCTGCCGCCAATCCATAATGTATCGTCATGAATCCATCATCCTTTCCCATGCCTCTTCCCGGTCTGCCGCAGAACATCCGGCTGTCCGTTTACGCTCCCTCTTCCGGTTCCTTCCCGCCCGGCGGGGCGGCCTTCTCCTTCGTGCCCCGAATCCGCCCCTGCTTCGCCCGCTGTCTCCCCGTCCCGTCGCCTGCCGGTTCTTTATCCGGCTCCTCCTCGGGGGCACTGATGACTATCTTTCCGTCTTCCATCTCCATGCGCACCTTGTTCCCCGAGACGCCCAGGCTCTCCAGGAATTCCCTGGGGATCTGGACCCGCCCGGCCTTGTCCAGCACGGCATACTCATCGTGGGCCTCCTCGAACATGCCGATGGAATCCAGCCTGTCCGCATAGCTCTGCTTCACGATCATCTCGCTGCTGGTCTTCCCGTCCCGGATGGCCACCACCCTGCTCACCTTCTTGGACAGCATCCGGTCGTGGGTCACGATGACGATCGTCAGCCCCAGGTTCTTGTTCAGGTCCCGGAACACATCCAGGATATAGTTGCCTGTCTTCGTATCCACGGAACCAGTGGGCTCGTCCGCCAGCAGGATCCTCGGATCGTTGGCCAGGGCGATGGCGATGGCGATACGCTGCTGCTCCCCGCCGGAGAGCTGGTTCAGGCGGCTGTCCTTTTTATGGCCCATGCCCACCATCTCCAGCAGCTCCAGGGCACGCTCCCTGCGCTGCCTCTCATTCTTCCCGCCGGTGAACCGCATGGGCATCTGCACATTCTGGCAGGCACTGAGGTAGGGAAGCAGGTTCCTTGCATTATTCTGCCACACAAAGCCCACGGTATTCCGTTTATATTCCACCAGTTCCCTTTCATTTAATTTGAACAGGTTCTTGCCGTCCACGGTGAGCTTGCCGGCAGAAGGACGGTCCAGGCCTCCCACCATGTTCAGGAAGGTGGACTTGCCGCTGCCGCTGTTGCCGATGATGGCCATCAGCTCCCCGGCGGCGATATTGAGCTCCAGCCCCTGGAGGGCCAGGACTTCCAGGTCCTTGGTCTTATAGATTTTCACCAGATTCTCACAGATAATGATATCCTCACCCAACAAACTCACCGTCCTCCAACTGGTAGACCACGTCCCCGATTTCCATCAGCCCCGTGTCATGGGTGGTCATGACGATCGTCACGCCCTCCGAAGCCGCCAGCTCCTTGAATATCTTCACCACCTGCAGGCCCGTGTTGGTGTCCAGCTCCGCCGTGGGCTCATCCGCGAACAGGACTTCCGGCCTGTGGGCAATGGCCCTGGCGATGGCCACCCGCTGCTGCTCTCCGCCGGAAAGCTCCTGGGGCAGATGCGCCAGCCTGCTGCCCAGCCCCACCATCTTCAGGCACTCCTCCACCCGTTCCCTGCGGCTGCCCTTGTACTTAGCCAGCCGCAGGGCGAATTCCACGTTCTCATAAGCGGTCATCATAGGCACCAGGGCCACGGACTGGAACACGAAGCCTATCTTCCTGCGCCGCAGAAGCCCCCGCTCCTTCTCGCTCATCTCCACGATGTTGCTGCCCTGGAGGAATACCTCCCCTTCCGAAGGGTAATCCAGGGCGCTCAGGATATTCATCAGTGTGGTCTTCCCCGAGCCTGACCTTCCTTTCAGGATGGCCAGTTGTCCCCTGGCGATCTCCAGATCCAGCCCCTTCAGGGCCCAGAACGTATCGCCTCCCGCCACAGGGAAGCCCTTTCTGACCCCCTTTGCCGAAATAATCTTCTCCATGGAACGCCTCTCTTCCATATGCCAGTCTTCTCCATATGCTAGTCCTCTCCCAGCTTCAGCGCCTGGGATATCTTGATCTTCGAAATCAGCCAGCCCAGAATGAGCATGCAGATCAGTATCGCCAGCCCAATTATGGCAAAGAGCCGCACATAGTCGCCCCTGGCGCTCACGATTTCCAGAGGTATCATCTGATCCGCCGAGGTATAGGCTATCTGAATCAGCGGGATGAACAGCCTGGATGTCAGGATGCCCACCAGGATTCCTGCCGCGATGGACACTCCCGTGATGAAGAGCTGCTCGTTGACCAGCATGGTCAATATCTCTCCCATGGACATGCCCATGGCGCGGAAGATGCCGAACTGCAGCGTCCTGGACTGTATGGACAGAATCCAGTAGATCAGGAAGCCCGTGATGCAAAGCAGCAGCACGCAGATGAATCCGATGGTCAGGATGCCGTTGGTCCCCTGGAAGATCGGGTCGTTCTTCAGCTCGATCAGCTCCGCCACGGCATCCTGGAAGAGGGCATATTGTGTTCCGGACTCCTCCGCGTAATCATAGATGAACTGCGACGAATCCTCCGTCTTTATCCAGACCTGGTAAGGGGATACCCCCCAGGAGGACTGCAGCTGGGACAGATGCGCCACGATGAGGAAATTGTCCTTCTCCGTATACAGGCCGTCGCTGCCCTTCACCCTGGTGACAGGCGAATAGCAGGGCCAGTAGTCCACGAATCCGTAGATGATGCCCCTCATGGCGTCGCCGCTTCCGTTGATGTAGGTCAGCACATCCCCCACCTCATAGCCGTACTTCTGCCGGAAATTGGAGGACACCAGAATGGCCCTTGCATTCTGGGAGATGGCGTTCAGATATTCATACCAGTGGACGGATAAGAGCGATTCCTTGAACCAGGCCGTCTCCCCGAATTCCCTGGTATGGATGCCCATGAGCATGGCGTTGCTGACTTTTCCGCCCTCCACGGATACGTTCACCTTTTTATCGATGAACACCTTCGTCAGGCTCTCTATGCCCTCCATGGTCTGGTATTTCCCGAAATCCGGCTCTTCGTAGGTCAGCTCCGCCTGGGTCTGCCCTGCGCCGCCCGGCGCTCCTGCCATGTTGTTCAGCATGGCGCTGTTGTCCTTCCAGACCTCCTGCAGCACCAGGTCGGCCCCGTCTGCATAGCGGATCCGCTCCTCCGCATTGGCATTGATCGTCCGCGCCGCCTGGGCGTTGAAGATTCCCATGGACAGCGTCAGGATCAGGAACACCATCAGGAAGCCCTGATTGCTCTTCGTCCGGATGATCCGCAGGAAAGAGGCATAGAGGGAAGTGGGCCACCACATTTTCCCGATGAGGAATATCAGCCGCACCAGCAGCGGGAAGATCCGAAGGACAAAGAGCCCAGCCCCCACCATGAACAGGGAGGAACAGAAGTACAGGAGCGGATCCAGGGACGCTCCCTCCAGGACCTTCTGGGCCAGATATTCCTTCTGCTCATAATACTGGTACAGGCCGTACAGGGACACTCCCAGCAAAATCACATCCAGGAAGCCCTTCTGCCACCAGGGGTTCCTGGACTTCCGGTTCTTCCCGCGCTTATGGGCCACAATGTTCACATTGGCGAACCGGATAACCGGCAGCACCATGGTACAGATGCTGAAGGCCGCTGCCGCCCCGGCGGCCATCCATACCTTGGCCCCGATCTCCACAGGCAGGGCCGCCCTTTTCACGAACTCCAGAAAAGAGTTGGACGCTCCCAGGAGCCTGCACATCAGCACGCCCAGCGGAATCCCTCCCGCCAGCCCCAGCACGGAGATGATCAGGCTCTGCAGCAGGTACACCAGCACGATTTGTCCTTTGTCCGCGCCCCTGCTCTTGTAGACCGCGATTTCGTTCTGCTCCATCTCCAGCATCTGCCTGGACACCATGAAGATGAAGGCGGCCAGAAGGACGAAAATCGGCATCTGCAGGATCAGTATGGTGGCATTGAGCTTCTGCGCCTGCAGCACGAAGTTTTCCATGGTGGATTTAAAATAGACGGCATTGCTTTTATAGCCCATCTCCTCGAAGGCCTTCAGATACCGCTCCAGCACGCCGAGGTAACGCTCCACCTGGTCCCCACGCATGGCAAGGTAATCCAGGGACGCGTACCATTCCGCGTTGAAGCCCATGTCCAGCCGTTCCTCATTGGCGAAGAGCTCCCGGAACAGCCCCTCGTCCATCAGGCAGACATCCCGCCAGGCCGTTGGCTCCGCCACCCAGTAGATATCCTGGGGCTCCCTGTTCTCGAAGATTCCCGCTATCCGGATCCGGTAGGGCTCCCCCGACGCGTCCTTCAGCGAAAGATCCAGCACCTCGCCCAGCATGAGGTTCTGATCCACAAAAGTCCTCTCGTTGACCATGACGTCAAAGGTGTTGCCGTCCAGCTCCCCCGCGCACATGTCTCCGTTGACGATGCTTAAGTGCTCCTTCTGATCCGTAAAGGCCGCTATCCTCAAAGTCAGCTCATTTTTCCTGCCGTCCACCGCCACCTCATGGGCGGCTTTCACATTGCCCTTATAATACTGGGTCACCATGAAGACCGCGGGCACGTCCAGCTCCGCCGTCAGTTCCTCCACCATCCGGGCCGCTTGGCCGATTTTCTCGAAATCGGCTTCCTTTCGGCCCCCTGCGGCGGCATAGGCCCCCCGCACGATTATCAGGCCGGGATAGGCGCTGCGCTCCACATAATAGCTGCTCAGGCTCCTGGTCAGGGTCCTCTGCAGGACTGCCTGGGAGTACATGGGGCTGGCCGCGGCGATGGCTATCATCAGCAGATTGCCCACCAGAAGGCTTATGACCATCCATTTCTTGCTCTCAATCTTGCGGAAGACAAAATTCAACATTGTGCCGCCCCCTAATCCGCTATCACGGTCTGCCCCTCATGAAGACCGTCCAGAATCCATACCTTCTCCCTGTTGTTCAGGCCGGGGGCCACATACCGCTTCTGCACCATGTCATCCTCCAACACATAGACATAGCTCTTCCCGTTTTCGGAATCCACGGCCCTCCAATCCACCAGGAGCACATCCTGCAGCTCCTCCACATTGAACTGGTACTGCAGGTTCCCCTCCAGCGCCTCCACCGGAATATCGCCGTAGAGCTCCACCAAAGCCATGCCCTGGGGCACCGATGAGGGCAGAATCGAGGGCGCCGCCACGACCCTGCCCTCATAGGTTTTCCTGTCGTTGCGCTTTCCCGCCTCCACGGTGACCTCCGCATTGTAGCGCAGCCTGCCGCTGGCATCATCGGCCACAAGATAGAAGCTCTCCGTGGAATGCATGGAGACTACAACAATATCTTTCGTCGCCGGATCCCCCGGGTTATAGGTGGCGATGGTGTCGATCACACCGTCAAAAGGAGCGAACAATGTATCGTCGGCAATCTCCTGGTCAATCTCCTCCAGGCTCTCCCGCAGTCGGGCAATCTCCCTCTCCGACTGGTAGACGAACTGCTCATATTCCGTCTCCGCTTTTCCCACCCGCAGCCGGGCGATGTTCAGCTCGCGCCCGTTCAGCTCCTGCAGCTTCTTTTTGGCCTCCTCTATGGCCGTCAGGCGCTCCTGCTTCCCCAGCTCCGCATCTTCGATTGCTCTGGCAAGGGACAGCGCCAGCGCCTCCCTGTCCGCCCTGCTCACATCGATATCGAAGGTGGCCAGGCTGTCGCCCTGTTTCACCTCCTGCCCTTTCCTCACCAGAATCTCCCGGAACCGGGCGTTGTCCTCCTCCCACCGAAGCTCGGCGGTAACCGGATAGTACATGCGCATGGATCCGCCCACGGTCTTTATATACGCTCCGCTCTCCGCCTGCACGGTCTCGTAATTCGCCTGTTCCGGGGCCAGGAGATCCCCGTCGTAAACAGGCTCCTCCTGTGCGCTTTCGCCGCATCCGCCGAGGACGGCGGCCGCCAGAAGCAGCAGCGCAGGCCCAAACGCTCTAATCCTGGACATAGACCATATCTCCTTCCTCAAGTCCCTCCAGGATCTCCGCTTTCGTATCCGTGGTCAGACCTGCTTTCACATCACACCGCACCCGGGCGCCGTCCACCTGCCTGTAGACATATTGCCCGCTCCCATCCCTGTACAGCGCATTTATGGGAATGGTCAGCACATCCTCCCTGTAGAGCTGATAGACCATGATCACGGCGAACTGGCCCGCGCAGAGCGCCGTATCCTCGGTCTCAAGGGAAAACCGCGCTTTCATCTCCTCACCTGCCAGGGCCATCTTCACCAGTTCGCTGTTCTCATAGGGAATGTAGCTGATTTCATATTCTTTCTCCATAATCTTCGCGCAGACTCTGTCCGCGCTGTTTATGGCTGATTCCGAGACATACTCCGCAGTCAGGCCCAGGCGGCTGTCGTCCGCCATGTAGATTACAGGGGTATAGCCAAGCACCGCATCCCCTTTTTTCCCATCGCTGACATAGACGATTCTTCCGCTGAAAGGGGCCGTAATCTCATTTTTCCCCACTTTATCCTGAAGCGCCCGCAGGGCCTCCTGCTTTTTCTGCAGTTCCAGGCCCCGCAGCTGCCTTGCCTCCTCCAGCTCCAGTTCCAGCTTACGAATCTCCAGCTCCTTGACTCCGCCCGTATATCCGAAGGTTCCGGCCTCATGCAGCATCTCCAGCTCCTCCCGGGCAATCTCGATGTCCGCGGCGGCCTGTCTGTCGCTGAACTCCCCCATTGTGACCAGGTCGTCTATCTCATCCTCCAGGCTCTCTATCTGTTCCGCGATATGCTCCTCGCTCAAAACGGCGAGGACGTCCCCCTCCTGCACCATGTCGCCCATCATGACATTGATTGCTTCCAGATAGCCGTCCACGGTAAAGGAAAGTCCCTCCGTATAGGGAACCACCTCACCGTTATAGGCAGACAGTTGATAGATATCCCCTGTCCGGGCCGTGGCTATGTCCATCTTTACATCCACCGGTTCCAGGAGTTCTGGCGCCTCCATGGAAGAATCCTTCTCTGTTCCGCATCCGGCCAGCCCTACGGAGAGGAGCAGTGCCGTCAGCAGTGCCGCTTTTCTCTTCATCCCACATTCTTCCTAACGAATAGATTCGTTTTCATGCCGCCTCCGTTTCCGTGCGGGGCCGGTTTAGTACCCCGATACATGAATCCCTAGCAATCAGTGCTCGGGAATTCGTGTACCGGCGCACTAGTTTACGATGACGCTGTCGCCCTCCGCAAGCCCGCTGACGACTTCTATGTAGTCATCGCTCTCCAGGCCTGTGACGACTTCCCGCAGAACCTTCAGTCCGTTCTCGTCCAGCATATAGACGAATTGGGCTCCCTCCGCCGCCTTTATGGCCTCCTTGTTCACGTACAGCACGTCCTCCCTCTGGTCCAGCGTGACCTGAACGGTTCCGGACTCCCCGTTTTCCAGGGTGGGATCGGGCTGGAGAAGCTGCAGATAGGCCATGGGCTCATCCCCCTCCTGCTGCTGCGGCAGCCCAAGCTCCGACGGCTCCACTGCCCGGACGGGGAATTCTTTTTTTCCGCAGAGGACCGTGGTCTGGGTGCCCACCGGAAAATACCGCGCGTCCTCCCCCTTTACGGTGAACACCACCGTGTCCAGGTCGGCAAGGATGACGAAGACCTTTCCCTTCACGGAGCGGTCGCCCTCTTTCGTCTTCTGAAGATATGTGACCGTTCCGTTGATGTCCGCGTAAATCCGCCGCTCCTGCAGCTCTTCCCTCAGCTCCTGCAACCGTAAGCCCGCGATGTAGATGGCGTCGTCCGCCTCCTGCAGCTTCCTTGCGTCGGCTTCCACAGCGGCGTCCCTCTGCTTTTCCAGCTCTATCTGCTGCAGCAGGATTGCGTTTGCCTGGTCTATATACGCTGCCTTCTCTTCCTCTGTCTGGTCATTTTTCGACCATGCCATCCGGTCCTTTATCTGATATTCCATATCCGCTATGAGGGCATCCTTCCTCTCCCTCTCCAGCCTCTGGTATTCCGGCAGATAGGAGCGGCTGACCTGCAGCGCCCGCAGCGCGTATTCCCCGTCGGAAATCTGCCGGGGCAGGTCTCCCTGTTCCAACTGCGCCAGCAGGGTCCCTTTCTCCACCTGCTGTCCCTCGCTGACATACACCTTGTCTATGTACAGGCCGCCCAGGGAGAAGCTGTATTTCTCCTGTCTGGCTGATGCGTAGGTGCATTTGACCCGTTTGGTCAAAACCATATCGCCCCGCATGACCGTGGTCTGCTGGTACTCCTCCGCCTCATAGGAGCGAATCACAGGAGCGGCAGGAAGCTCTTCCTCCTCCGGCATGATTCCGCAGGATGCAAGCGGCAGGCCTACGGCCAGCAATACCCCAAACAGCTTCCACGGGAGGCGTTCCTCCCGCGGAGGGCTATTCCTCCATCCCATCGCCCATTCCTCCTGTCTATCCGGCGACAGCCTTCTTTTTCCCGGCGCTCTTCTTCTCCGCTATGCCCTTCTTCCCTGCGGCGCTCTTCTTTTCCGCAGTCCTCTTCTTTTCTGCGGTGCTCTTATTCTCTGCGGCGCTCTTATTCTCTGCGGTGCTCTTATTCTCTGCGGCGCTCTTATTCTCTGCGGTGCTCTTATTCTCTGCGGCGCTCTTATTCTCTGCGGTGCTCTTATTCT
>NZ_CAPDXS010000045.1:0-2566 GCF_948601915.1 uncultured Acetatifactor sp.
CTTATCCCTTGTGTAGAGGGTGGCGGTCTGTTCCCCTGCATTGTAATTGACAACTGCGCAACTGCTCCCGTAACATTCCCATCTGCACATAATTTCTTCCCAGTCGGCTCATGTCTTTCACAATGATAGTACCGATATTGCCTTTTTCTACCTCTGCAAGCATGGCTTGCAATCCCTCACGCTCAAAGGTCGTGCCGGAAATACCGTCATCAGTAAAATGGCGTATGCCCGTAAAACCGTTCTTTTCCGCATAATCCTCCAACATTGCCTTTTGGTTGGATATGCTGTTGCTCTCGCCCTGTAACTCGTCATCATGGCTCAATCTCTCGTATAATGCTGTTAAATCGTGACTCATAATCAATTCCCTCCTTTCCGCCAGTACCGCATAAATGCTATGCTGTGGCTGTTTTGTACTTATTTTGATTAAGAAGTCTTTTATATTTTATAACTCCATGAACAAAACGAGACTTCTTCGGAGGTCTCGTTCTGTTTATGCCGGAAAAACAGAGACAGTGTCAGGAAGAAAAACCGGAGGCCAAAGCTGTAGGCAGGCGGAAGGCTTTTGGGATTCACAACATGCATTGAGGTAGTTTCTTTTTTGTTCCAGTCCAATTGATTGTACTCTCTCAACTTTGCGGAGGACATCATCCGTGATGCCGAGGCGGAATTGGACGAAGAAGAAAACACCGGAAACATAAGATGATGATAAACCGGACATTTCCGGTATTGTTTTTCTTAAGTTAATTTTCTTTATAAAGTGCAAGGAAATCTATTTCATTCTTTAGAGTGAAATGCTATAATAACTTAGTCATTGACAAAACGAAAATCTGGGGGACAATAATGCAAAGTGTAAGAATTTATGAAATGCCGGCCTGTAAAATGGTTTCGTCTCGAACAGGTATGTTCGGAGAGGGGAATTTCAATCTATTTGACGAATGGTTATCTTCACAAAAAAGAGGGTTATTTCCGAAAGATTTCCTATTTTGGGCAGGAGAGGGTTTTGTCTGGCTGTATATGTATGAAGATGGAATGAATGTTCCAAACGAATTTGAAATAATAGACTTCAAAGGCAGTCTTTATGCTGTAGCAACGGACATAGACCAGAAGACAGATAAGGGGCTAATGGACACAGAGATTGACCAGTTTCTAAGCGAAAATGGATTTAAACGTGACACATCACGTTCAGAATTAGGAAATATAATTACGCCGCCGCTTGCGAAAAAAATAATGGGGTATGAACAGATGGACTATTATATCCCGATAAAAGCAAAATAAATCCCGGTTTTGCGGTGCGGTAAAAGCAGTAAATTGGGATTGGAGGGCGGCTATGTATGAGAGAATGCTGAATAAGCAGCATATTCCAACCGTAGAGGAAATGACAACATATTGTTCGGAAAATGCAGAACGCTTTTCCAGGATAAATGATTGGCTAACTACTATGTTTCATACAGATCAGAAAGTGGTTTTCCCTTATGGCAATAAATACGGTTGGGGAATCGGACATTATAAAAAGAAAAAGCTTATGTGTAATATCTTTGCTGAAGATGGCGCATTTACAGTTATGATGAGATTAACGGATGTGCAGTATGCAGCGGTTTATGGGGAGCTGAAAAAATACACCCAGGAACACATTGATAATAAATATCCTTGTGGCGATGGCGGCTGGATACATTATCGGGTTATCTGCCAGGAACATTATGAAGATATTGTGAAACTGTTAGAGGCAAAATGTTTATAACAATCAATCCTGTAAAATTCCATTTTTGACACGTTCCCAATGGTTGAATATTATGGTTTTTTCAAACCGGAAGTTGGTATGCATGAGTATTGTTATTTGTATGTTCCAGTGCGGGAAATTAATTTGTAGAGTTGTGCAAACAGCAAACTGAATAACCGCCGCCCGTCACAGCGGCACACCAAGACAAGAAATTATGAAAAAAGTTTCCTGTTTTTCGTTCTTCCATTTTCGGAATTGCGTATCCGTGGAAAGCGAGCTGATAAATATACATTGCAAGCGTCAGGCGTATAGTTCATAATCAATCATAACCACAAAAAGATAATTGTGATGTGGTCATTGGGTGGATGCCGATTGAGAAAATTCGAGATGTAACGATATATCCCGAATTCCTAAAAGAAGAAATATATCATTTAGATGAGCCGACAAAACATTTCGTATCAAAGGGATGATTCCCGGGCCTGTTGTGCCGGTTGGTACAAAATAATCAAAAAATAAAAGGCTGTGGAGCGAAGGAAAAACCAAAATGAAAAGCCGGAAAAAGACGAAATACAATCTCTTTGTATTTCTGCGGGATATGATAAAAATGATACCTTTCCATACAGGATATCTCTTGCTGGTTGCCGTAATCAATGCCTTTCTGCCGACGGTGCAGGCGCTTGCAATCGCGGAATTCGTGAACCGTGTGGAAGGGGCATATGGCGGCGCGCTGGGCGTCCGTATGGTCTTAGTGCCCCTTATCCTATTGCTTGGGATAGTGGTTTTCAAGCAGATGATACCATCTGTCTCAAACCTGGTCAACGCATCGGCGCAGAACCGTTTAAAGACCAT
>NZ_CAPDXS010000045.1:2576-33388 GCF_948601915.1 uncultured Acetatifactor sp.
GTTTCTGGGCGGGTTACCAAACGGTATGTAACGGGATTGAGCTGGTGGTAAAATGCGTGGCCCTTATGAGCATCGTCATGCAGGCAAGCGTCCTGAGCGGCGCGGCGATTTTGCTGGTGAGCGTCCCGCTTTTTTCTCTGGCCTATAGAACCGGCAGACAGAATTACGTCCTGCAAAAAGACGCGGTGGAGGTCAAAAGACGGTATCAATATCTGTCCGCAATCCTGTCGGACAGGGACCATGCGAAAGAGCGGACCCTGTTCGGGTATTCCGGACAGATAACGAAGGAGTATGACCGTCTCAGCGACTATGCGAACCAGAAGGAGGCTGCCATCGAGAAGAAGAGATATGCCAATATGAAGAGCGGCTCGCTGACCATGGTCATGCTGGCAGTGATTATCATGCTGCTGCTCCTTCCCGCCCTGAGCAGCGGGAAGCTGTCGAACGGGTTATATGTGGGACTTGTGACCTCTATTTTGAACCTTGTCCAGGGCATGTCGTGGAATCTGTCAGGCATCATGCAGGGGGTTGCGGATTTCAATGCGTACCTGAAGGATGTGAACGTTTTTTGGGCCATGGAGGAGAAAGAGGACGCCGCTGCGGAACCGTTGAAGATTCCGGGATTCCGGGTGGAATCGATTGAATTCAGGAAGGTGTCCTTCCGCTATCCGGGGCGGGAGGAGTATGTGCTCAGGGACTGCTCGTTTGTGCTCCGGGGAAATAAGTGCTATGCGGTGGTGGGCAGGAACGGCGCGGGCAAATCCACGCTCACGAAGCTGCTGACCGGATTGTACGAGGAGTATCAGGGGCAGATTCTGATCAATGGAAAGGACTTGCGGGAATACCGATATGGGGAGCTGAAGTGGATGTTCTCTGTGGTGTTCCAGGATTTCGCCCGGTATGCTTTGTCGTTCCGGGACAATATCCTGGTGGGGAACGTGAAGGAGGACAAGGAGCAGCTGCTGGAGCAGGTCATGGAAAAAATGGAATTGGGAGCCTGTGTACAGGAGCTGCCTTGGGGGTTAGACAGCAAGCTGGGGAAACTGGAGAAGGACGGTGTGGATCTGTCCGGAGGCCAGTGGCAGAAATTAGCGATTGCAAGGCTTTTGTACAGCAAAGCCCCAATCAACATCCTGGACGAGCCTACCGCGGCCCTGGATCCCAAAGGGGAGGCAAAGGTGTATGAGATGTTCTGGCAGGTCACAATGGAAGGGGAGCGCTCCAAGGAAGAAGGGATTTCCAAGGAAGAAGCGCATTCCATGGAAAAATTCACGATTCTGATCACGCACAGGTTGGGCGCTGCGCGCATGGCGGACGAGATTCTGGTATTGGATCAGGGAAAGATTGTCGAGCAGGGGACGCATAAAGCTTTGATTGGATTGGAGAACGGGCTTTATAAGGAGATGTTCGACAGTCAGAGGTGTTGGTATGAGACATAAGAATTTTATTTACAATAATCTGGTGGGCATAAGGCTCCTGTACAGGATGTTCCCGAAAAGCATTATCTTATACTCGGTATTGCAGATGCTGCACGGCGTTTCCTGGGTCTTGCAGGTCATGAGTGTACAGTATTTTTTTGACGGGATTTCGGAGAATGGGGGAGATGTACTATCTCTTGTAGTCAAAATACTGCTGTTAGGAGCGGCATGTGCTTTTGCGCAGACTATGAACGGCGTGGCGAACTGTTACGGGCAGATTCTGAACCGAAAGGTCATAAAAGAGACCAATAAGGTTCTGTTCAGGACGATTGACAGGAAGGATGCGATTGCCTTTGAATATGCGGAGGAACTGGATCGGATCAACAAAGCTGTCCGTGGTTCGGAAGGTGTCTTTTGGGTGAGCACTACCATCCTGGATATCCTTTTCTTTTATGCTTTTTATTTTGTGGTGATGAGCTGGTACCTGTTTTCCCTGGCGCCTGTCCTCAGCATCAGCACAGTCATTATTTTCATACCAAACGTGATAACCAGACTGCTGCATATGATATCCTTTGAGCATCTGGAGAATGAGGCCGCGCCTGTCCGGAGGAAGATGGACTATTATGGGGACTGCGTCATCGGAAAAGAGTATTATAAGGAGACCCGCCTGTGGGGATGCGGCAGCTACTTTTTCGACAGGTACAATCAGATGCTGAAGAAGCTGAACGGATTGCATTTCCGCATGCAGCTCCGGAAGGAAAGGGTGAATTTCTGCATCCATGTCCTGACTGTGGCGGCTTATGGCGCGATTATCGCCATGCTGGTCTATTATGTGCTGGCGGGCATCATTTCCGTGGGGGCGTTTGCGGCGGTCTTTGCTGCGCTCCGTGAGTTTTATGGGTTCATGGACGAAGTGATATCCGAGCGCCTGGCCATCGCCATAGAAAATATGGCCATGGTAAAGAACTACCTTGCGTTCATAGGGGAGGATCCGGGGGAACAGGAGCAGATTGCACTGCCTGAAAAGTTCGAGATACGGCTGGAGGATGTGTCTTTTGCCTACCCGCAGTCTGGGACAGAGGGAGAGAAGTTCGTGCTTTCGGATATCAATCTGCGGATTCCCTGGGGGCAGACGGTTGCTTTGGTAGGAGAGAACGGAAGCGGGAAAAGCACGCTGTGCCATATCATTGCGGGGCTGTATTCGCCTACAAAGGGGACGGTTTCCTATGAGGGCGTGCAGAAGGGCGCCGGACGGATTGTAAGGGGAATCTCTGCGGTTTTTCAGAAGTTCTGCCGTTACAGCATGTCGCTGGGGGAGAATATCAGGATTAGTGACGCTGCCGGCGATAAGTCTGCGGACAGGCTGAATCGGATTTGTGATGACGTTGGCGTAGACCCTGGATGGGCTGGGGGAATGGACGGCATGCTGGGAAGAGAGTTCGGAGGGACGGAACTTTCCGGAGGCCAATGGCAGCGGATCGCAATCGCAAGAGGGATATACAGGAACAACAGCCTTTTGATTCTGGACGAACCTACGGCTGCCATAGATGCCCTGGAAGAGAAGTACCTGTATGAGGAATTTGGCAGACTGTCGCGGAACTGCACTTCGATTATCGTGACCCACCGGCTGGCTTCCGCGCAGATTGCGGACAGGATTCTTGTGATTAAGGAGGGGCGCATTGTGCAGGACGGGAGCCATGATGAGTTGATTGCGGCCGAAGGGGAATATAAGACGATGTATGAGCTGCAGAGACAGTGGTATCAATAGGGAGAAGATATCCGCAGGCATCTGGCATTGGGAGATGGTCAGGAAGCCGGAGAGTCTGCACGCAAAATCACAGGGGTAGAATTTTATGGATGGTTCTTTGTCAACGCCCTGGTGTGTCCGGCGGGTATTGAAAGAAAGCTTCTCCAGTCCCCCGGAATCTCCCGCCCGTTTCGTATGGATCCGTTGATGGCCATCCGGTGAAGAGTTTTGCGGACTCCGCTGATTTTATGCTGCATAACGCTGAATACTGCCTAATGTAATCATGCGATTCAACCAGCCGGCGTTATGCAGTCTGGTTTCACGGCAAGTGAAATCGTTAAGCAGGAAAATCTCATAACAAGAATAAACATAAGCGTGGCAATCGGGGAACCGTGACCTATGTGCGAATATATTATACTGGAGGACTAAAGGCTGAAAACGCAATTTTCTTGCCAGCTTGTCTTTATAGGTTTTGATTTAGGCCAGAGGTGATGGTGTCGTTAATATGCTTTTGTATCTGCTCGGGCGTTTCATCAAAATCATATTTCATCCACTGATAGATAATCCCGAAGTATCCATAGATAAAAAAGGACATAAGATACGAGGCTTGCTTATCGTATGTTTCCCCCGAAGGTATCAAATCCTCAAGCGCACGCATAATGACAGAAATAAGATCATTGTGATAGAGCATTGAAAACAGACGCCTATTTTCATAGATAAATTCTGTCAAATCAGAGTTCTTTCCCTGCTTGTCGATTTCGTGCTTATCCGAATGCTGCTCCCATTCATATTTTATCTTGAAAAGGAGCATTTCCTCTTTACTGTTTTTGTTGTCAAAGTATCTGTAAAAAGT
This sequence comes from uncultured Acetatifactor sp., assembly GCF_948601915.1. Taxonomy (NCBI): domain Bacteria; kingdom Bacillati; phylum Bacillota; class Clostridia; order Lachnospirales; family Lachnospiraceae; genus Acetatifactor; species uncultured Acetatifactor sp. The sequence continues at coordinate 6,595 of NZ_CAPDXS010000045.1, forward strand.
AGTTCTGCCGATGTCTGCTTCCTTGCAAATCGAGTTTACATTGATTGTATCAAAGTCTTGGGTCTTCATCAGCTTGATAAGCGCGTCCGCAAGACATAGTTTCATAAATGCTGTTTGATTCTTCTTCATAAAGGAACAAAATCCCCCTTTTTGTACCGCATAGCGTGATGGCGGCATCTTTTTTACTGATTCGCATTGACGCTCCATGGGACCGTCAATATAATATGACTTAAATGAAACAAGTGTTTTATGTCATGACACTTGTTCCGGAATTATTATATCGAAACCAGATTGTTCTGTCAAGCGGAAGGAGATTTATCTATGAGAAAAGTCATGAAAATAGTGGGGCTTGTGATTTTAGCGATTGTCATTTTAATCGTACTTGCAGCGGGATTCCTGCTGACCAAAAACTACATTGATTCCCAAAAGCCCTGGCTGGAGAATGATTACTATACGCAGTTTTGGTCTGATTCGGAACTAGAGAAAAAGTATGCGGGCCTTGGAGGCTATGAAGTATCCCGCGAGGTAGTCCAATCCGAAGATAAGACGATAGGGAATATCCGTATTTGGTATCCATCTGAAATGAAGCATAGTCAAGATGATTATCCGATGATAGTTGTCGTGAACGGCAGCAATACAGCAGCATTAAACTACGGACCCTATTTTGAAAGACTTGCTTCATGGGGATTTATTGTTGTCGGCAATGACGACAGACAGTCAGGAACAGGGACATCCACCTCACGAACGTTGGATTACATGCTGGGGCAGAATCAAAATTCCAACAGCCTGTTTTATGCCAAAATCGATACCCAAAATATCGGAATTGCCGGATATTCACAAGGCGGTGCGGGTGCGCTCAGAGCGGTAACCGAATATGAAAACAGCGGTCTGTACAAAACCATTTTTACAGGCAGCGCAGCGCATTCCTACCTTGCACAGATGTGGGGCGGATATGACGCTTCCAAAGTGTCGATTCCGTGGTTTATGACTGCTGCTGCCGGAAATTCTGATGATACCGGTGCGACGGACGTAGCGAAAGAGTGGCTTGGCGTTGCTCCGCTTTCCTCTTTGGTCGAGAATTATAATGCGATGCCGGACAATGTATGTAAGTTTCGTGCAAGAGTCGCAGGAGCGGAGCATGAGGAAATGCAGATGAAGACCGACGGATATATGACGGCGTGGATGCTATACCAGTTGAGGGGAGATGAAGACGCCGGCAAAGCGCTTATAGGCGAAAACGCGGAAATCCTAAACAACGCCAACTGGCAGGATATCGAGAAGAATAAGTAAGGATCAGACTATGCAAACCCAATGGGTAATCTGTTCCAAGAAAATTTGTCCCGGGCAGAGCTGGCCAGAAGCATCGCCTATCTCCCCCAGGGAAAGAACGTGCCTGACATCTCCGCGGACCGCATGGTCCTCCACGGGCGGTTCCCCTATCTGAACTATCCTAGGAGATACAGGGAGGCGGATTTTCAGATAGCCAGGGAGGCCATGAGACAGATGGGCATGGAGGAGCTGGCCGGGATGCAGATGTCCCGGCTGTCCGGCGGCATGCGGCAGAAGGTGTACCTTGCCATGGCCTTGGCTCAGGAGGCTCCTGCCATCGTCATGGACGAGCCTACCACCTACCTGGACATCGGGCAGCAGATGAAGTTCGCGGGAATCGTCCGGCGGCTGTCCGGGGAGGGCAAGACAATCGTCCTGGTGCTCCACGACATCCTGCTGGCCCTGAAGATTTCCCACCGGATCGCTGCTGTGGCAGAGGGGAGGATCTCCTGGAGCGGCACGCCGGAGGAGATGCTGGAGGAAAATGTGGCGGAGAGACTCTATGGCGTGGCCGTGGGAGCCGTGAGGACGGACGGGGGCGAGCAGTATTACTATAAACTGTAAAACACATGACAGTGTACCATACCATGGATTTGGAGCCGGCGAGGAACCCTATTGAAGATTCAGGCTTCCCCGGCAATTCCTTCTGCACGAAATTCCTCTGGCCGTGAGCCGGATGGGATTGCCGCCTCCGTGGGCTGCTGCATTATCGAGATAGCATCTAGGACTTTTGGAATGATTCAGCATATGCTAAAAACCGCTCTGTAGAAAGGATTCCCTCATGAAAAACCGCATCGTATATTTCCTTGCTGTGACAATGCTTTTTCCCTTTATCGAATCCATAAAGCCTCCGGCTTATTAAATCCTGTTTTATGGTGATGACGGCATTTTTCAGCGTCGGGTTTTCGCCCGTGAGCCGGGCGATATCATTGGCGTATGCAATGGAATCGTTGATTTCAGTCTGGCTTTTCCACCAGATATCTACATTCCAGCGGTCGCCCGATATGCTTGTTTCAAATCCTAAAAATGCCGATTCATTTTCCATATGGAACGCTCCGTCAAAATGGCCTGGCACAAATTTTTTGAGGATCTCTGACGCTAGGCCATAGTAATTTGCCCCATTCAGACTGGACTTATCTATATAAAAGTCCAAATCGTTCCATGTCATGATATTCATCCCATAGCTGCCGACAATATAGGCCTCTCCGTATTTTTTATCCCCCTTTTCCTCCACGGCGAGAGGATTCAGGGAGAAGGAGAACAGCAGGAAGGCCTGCCAGCAGCCGCATGGAGGTCAGGGGCTGATTGGGGGCCAGCTCACCGTTCAGGATCTGGGCTTTAATCTGCTCATAGGCGGGGATTTCGCTTTGCAGGGAAAGGTGGATGTTGTATATGCACTATGGGCATAAATGTCAAGAGGAAAATAGAGTAGGGACAGCGTATGACAGAATGTTGTCATCCACGGATTTTGGATGGGGTGTTTCCGAATAGGGAGAAATTATATCGCTTTTCCGGGGTGCATGTGCTATACTGAACAATGTAACTTCAGGCGAATACCATGACCTGAAGCGGACTTATAATGAGTTATAGGCGGAAGGTGTGGATTGGAAAAAGAGCATGGAAAACAGGAAACATGGAGGAAGATAAAATGACCGTATTTGAAAAAACATTCGACGATGCAGCCATAGATTATGACCACAGCCGTCCCACCTATGTAAAAGAGATTTACGAAGACATATTCCGCTATAAACCTGTTGGCTCTGACAGCCATGTGCTGGAAATCGGCCTGGGAACGGGAAAGGCATCGCAGCCCATATTGGAAACACGATGCCATTTTACCGGAATTGAGCCGGGGGAGCGATTGGCCGACCTGGCGCGGAAACGGTATCAGACTTATGCGAATTTCACCGTATGCAATCAGACCTTGCAGGATTTCATCAGTCCTGACGAATCGTTTGACCTCATCTATGCGGCGACTGCATTTCACTGGATTCCGGAGGAATATGGCTATAAGCGCGTCCATGAGCTGCTGAAGCCGGGAGGAGCCTTCGCCCGCTTTGCCTACCATGCAGGGACGGATAAGGGGCGGGAGGAAATGACGGAAGAGATTCAGGAGATTTATTCGAAATATATGCACCAAGAGGAGCCTCTCAGGGAATACGGTGTGGAGGATGCGAAGAAACTGGCTGAAACCGCATGCCGGTATGGCTTCTGCGATGCCGCATATCAATTATATTCTACTACAAAAGAATTCACTGCCGATGAATATATGACGTTATTGCGCACATATCCCAATCATATGCGGTTAGAAGAATCAAATCGGAAAATGCTCTTTGAAGGGATTCATTCCGCAATCAGGAACCATGGCGGCATCATGACAGTATACTACACAATGGATCTGGAGCTGGCCAGGAAACCGGCACGAAACTGAGATTTATGCGAGGAGGCAGATTATGAAAAACGAAAAGATATATGGCATGGCCTTTGGGAAACTGTACCCCATGCTGATTGCAAAGGCGGAGCGGAAAGGGCGCACCAGAGCGGAGGTGGATGAAGTCACCGGCTGGCTGACCGGGTACAGCAAGGACAGGTTAGCGGAACTTATGGAAAGCGATATCACCTACGGAGACTTCTTTTTACAGGCCCCGGCATTGAATCCGGAGCGCAGACTGATAAAAGGCGTGGTCTGCGGAGTCCGCGTGGAGGATATCGAAGAGCCCCTGATGCAGGAAATCCGCTATCTGGACAAGCTGGTGGACGAGCTTGCCAGAGGGAAGGCGCTGGAGAAGATTCTGCGCAGGTGATGGGTTCCGGGAGAGGGGGATATTATACATCATCGTATTTAGAGGTAATTATCCGAAGCCGGAATCGCAGGGATGAGATGTCTGAATGTGTAGAATGCCGGCACATCGTTTATCGATTTTGCCACAGTGCCGCCGGAGCTGATGAGCTCTTAGCCGATGGACATGTGTGACAAAAATAGAAAAAATATTTCCCAAAGCCCGGTTGACAACGCTGGACTATTGTGATAGTCTATAAAAGAGCTCAGACTATTGCAATAGTCCATTTTGCGTTTTCAGAACACCAAAATTCACAACACCAAAAACACAACTCACCAAAAAGGAGGTTCCATGGACGGAAAGCTATTTGATTCGGAACTGAAGGTCATGGAGGTTCTGTGGGAACAGGGGCCTACCCTGGCCAAGGACATCGTAGACATACTGGCGGGCCGCATCGGCTGGAACAAGAATACCACCTACACCGTCATCAAGAAATGCATGGAAAAAGGCGCCATCCAGCGCAGCGAGCCCGGCTTCCTGTGCACGCCCCTGGTCACCAGGGAAGAGGTGGCGAAAAGCGAGACAGAACAGCTCATCGACAAGATGTTCGGCGGCTCCAGCGAGCTGTTCTTTTCATCATTTCTGAAGAACCAGGGGATTTCGGAGGCGGAGGCCCTCCGGCTTGCCCGCATGATAGAGGAGGCGAAATAAATGTTACATTTCAGGATGAATATGCCGTTTTACCTGATGGCATTTTACGGGAGCGTCATGATTGCGGCGGTTCTGCTGCTGCGGGCGCTGCTCAAAAATAAGTTGCCAAAGTTCGTGTTCCCCGCGCTCTGGGGCGTGGTGCTGCTGCGTCTGCTGGTGCCCTTTTCCTTAAGCAGCCCCTTAAGCCTGCCGGTGCCTGCCGGGCTGACAGGGCTGTCAGAATCTATGGCGATACATGAAGATGAGACGACATGGGTTGCAGAGGATTTGCCACAGACGCAGTCCGGCACTGCAGGGTCCGAAGCGACAGGAGGCGATGGGACAGCGCACACCTGGGCTTCGGAGAGTCCTGATGTCCCAGGCACGGATAATGACACGGCAGTGGTAGAGGAGGGGGTAATGGAAGGATCTTCCGGCTACGTCATGGATACCGGCACTTCCTTCCTGCCGCGAAGTTTTTTCCCGGGAAACAATTCCCTGGGAAGCGATTCCCTGAGAAATGCCCTGCCTGCGCTGTACCTGCTGGGTCTGGCCGTTGTGGCGGGAATCCTGGCATGGCAGAAAATCATCTACGCGAAGAGGCTGAAAGGCGGCCTGCTGATGGAGCGCAATGAAACCGTGAACGGGCTGCTGCGGGATATGGGGATGGGGCATGTGCTGGTGTTCTCCAATGACGAGATCGCCTCCCCGCTGGCCTACGGGCTGATCGGCCCCCGCATCTACCTGCCCACCCGGATGGACTTTGGAAATGCCGTGCTGCTGCGCCATGTGCTGGCCCATGAGGCCATGCATATCAGGCGCAGAGACAACTGGGTGAAAGCCGTCATGCTGGCGGCCGTCGTGCTGCACTGGTACAATCCCCTGGTGTGGCTGATGGCGAAATGCCTGGCTTCCGACCTGGAGGCCGCCTGCGACGCCGCCGTGCTGAAAAAATATGACACAGACCAGCGCAAGAGCTATGCCTACAGCCTGCTGGCCATGGCCGTCAGTGCCAGCCGCAGCTCCCTGCTGTACAGCGCTTTCTCCAAAACCGAGGTAGAGAGGCGGGTGAAGGGGATTCTGGCGTTCAGGAAAGCCTCGGCCTTTGCATTGCTGCTTTCCGTATTGCTGCTGGCGGGGGGCACGGTTGCCTTTGCCACCGGGGGGCAGGCCCCTTTTTCCCATGCCTTGACCAGCTACTGCGCCAGCTCGGGCTCCAGATGGGGCGTGAAGGTGGAAATCACCCGGGACATCGCCCTGGGGCAGCGTCCCCAGAAGCGGGCGGAGGACGCAGTGTTCTCCGTGCTGGACGCGGACGCCTCCCAGGACCCGGACATCATCCGGGAGGCGGTCCAGGCAGCGCTGGCCCGGGAATTCGGCGTGGAGCGGAGCGCCTTTGACGTGTCGGTGAGCCTGTGCCTGGATGCGGAGACAGTGGACGCCCAATATGCCGAATGGGGAATCGAACGCCTGGACAATGGCTTCCTGCGCTACCAGGGGCAGCAGGTGCGCACTTATCGGGACGAGATGCTGAGCTCCTATCAGTCGAGGGAAGACGGAGGTGTAGACATCGTTGTCCGGAGGAACCGCCTGGGAGAGATTACCGCCGTAGACGCCTGGCATGCGGGAGAGGAGGAATACGACAGGCGCACCAAAGAGCTGGAGCGGCATGACTCCCGCTATTGACAAGACAGAGCCGGACCAGGGAGGTGCCGGGGAGCAACGGCAGGCCGGGAATACGCCGGAAATGTAGCAATCGCGCGCACAGGGGAATTAACAAATCCCCTGTTCCGGCCGATAAAGAATATATACCTTAGATATGTGACAGTAAAAGCAGCCCCGATGCGCAGGAGACGGTTACTTCGATAGTAAAATCGCGTTGTTATGGGTTCGAATCCCATCTGCCGGGAGACCGGCAGTAGCTCAATGGTAGAGTACGGCACACCGTCTCCGTCCTTTCTCGGGGCTTTTTGCTTATACCGGTATTTATGCCGGAAAGATGCGCGAAAGCGTCAGGGGCTCTTACGTGCGCCGGAGTTTTGCCCTTTCGTGCCGTGGCGCGGCGACTTTACAGGAGGTAACCAAAATGAGCCGTTTTCGAGCCATACTTGATTCTGCCGGGAAAAACGGGACAGTGGAAAATTTCATGGGAGGAGAATCCTACAGAGTGGGTCCGCTGGACACCCTGAAGATGATTACGGCCTCCTCCATCTTCGGGGAACCCTCCTATTACCGGGAGGGCGGACTGGGCGGAGGCCTCCGGGACGGAAAATACAGATGCTGCGCGCTCCTGGAGGGACATCTGCTCTTCGGCAGCGCCTGGGAGGGCCGCACCACCACGGAAATCTTGGAGAGCGCCATAGACGAGGCCCTGGAGGCGGACTTCGAGGGGACGCTGCGCTGGGCCGCCACATTGCGGGCGGATTTCTCCATGCGCCTGAATCCCCAGGTCATCATGGTCAGGGCGGCGCTGCACCCCGGGCGGCAGGAATTCACCCGGACCCACCCCGGCCTGTTCGGGGAGCTGGAGCGCCGGGTCATGAGCCGGGGGGACGATGCCCTGTCCCAGTTGGCCTATTTCCTCTACAGCAACCATGGAAAACAGAATATGCCCAGCCTCCTGAAGCGTTCCATAGCGGCTGGGCTGGAGCGCCTGGAGCCCTATGAGGCCGCAAAATATAAGAACGCGGAGATGGGCCTGAAGGATGCCGTCCGCATCACCCATGCCCATTCCACCCTGATCGACGAATTTATGGCCACCGGTTCCGTCAAGCTGCCTTCCGGGAAGAAGACATGGGAGAACCTGCGCTCGGAGGGCCTGGACTGGAAGGAGATCTTCGGGCAGATTTCCATGGGCCATATGGCCCTGCTGCGGAATCTGCGGGGTGTTTTCTCGGAAATCGAGGACGCGGCATTCTGTGAGGAATATTTAAACCGCCTAAAAAGCGGCGTGGCAGGGGGCAGACAGTTCCCCTTCCGGTACTACAGCGCCTACAAAGCGGTGGAGAAGAGCGAATGCGCCCACAAACCCCGCATCATGGACGCGCTGGAGGAGTGCATGGATCTGGCCATGGCGAACATGCCCGGATTTCAGGGCAAGACCATGTGCCTCTCGGACAATTCCGGCTCCGCCTGGGGCGCCATCCCCTCGGAATACGGCAGCGTCCGGATAGCGGTCATCGACAACCTCTCCTCCGTCATCGCCGCGGCGGCCTCGGAGGAGGGCTATGTGGGCAAATTCGGGGACGGCCTGAAAGTCTTCCCGATTTCCAGACGGGGCCAGATCCTGCGCCAGTGCAAAGAGATATCCGAAAAAACGTACACGGACGTGGGCGCGTCCACCGAGGGCGGCATCTGGGAATTCTTCAAGAATGCCATCGGGAAAAAGGAACACTGGGATCAGATCTTCATCTACTCCGACCAGCAGGCGGGCCATGGGGGCCTGTACGGAACCGATGCCCAGAAGCGGGAATACCGGGAAGGGGGCTTCGCATGCCGGTGGGGCAGCCGGGGACAGGGAGACTATATCAATGTCTTCGACCTGGTGCTGGAATACAGGCGGAAGGTGAACCCCATGTGAACGTATTCTCCATCCAGACTGCCGGGTACAACAATGCCTGCATCCCGGAGTACGCCTACCGCACTTGCATCCTCTACGGATGGACCGGCAGAGAGCTGAGCTTCGCCAGGCAGATGATAGATTTATGGGACGGGAAGTAAAAAATGTTTGAATTAGTTCAATGCAAATGATAAAATCAATGTGACATATCAGTATTTACCAGGTGAAGAACGCATAAAACGAGGAGGACAAAACTACATGGCTGGATACTATGAACCCTGTGAAGAATTTGATATCTGCAATAGGCTTATCGAAAAGTATTGGGAAAGCAGGCAATTCGAACTGTGCTTTCAAGGGTATTTAAAATTAGCCGAGGAAACGAATTATCCGTTAGCAGAATGTCAGGTTGGATATTTTTATTTAGAAGGCATTGGTGTTGCAAAAGATTTAGAACGGGCGTTTTATTGGACTGAACGAGGAGCAATGCATGGTGATCGGGATGCTCAATACAATTTAGCAGTGATGTACGAAGAAGGAATCGGTACTGAATTCAATCAGGAAGAGGCGATTCACTGGTACAAAGCGGCCCGTGCTCAGGGACATAACTTAGCAGAGGAGAAATGCAAAGAGTTGAACATAGAGTGAATTACTTGTTTCTGACAGTTCCTGTTAATTCCCGCGGGCAATGACCCAAGCGGCCGTTGCCTGCCAAGCCAACAAAGCGTTGGCTTGGCCAGTTGGCGACTGCCCGTCATACCCATATCCTTTCATTTTTAAACAGCACTCTATTCAGCGCGCCGTCTGGCGCTCCCTCTCGGATGCCCTCATCTGCTACGCACCCGGCGCCTGCAGCTCTTCAGCGCTTCCAGGGCTGCCTGCGTCTCCTCCAGGTGCAGCCGCTCCATCTCCATGTACTCCTTCGTCCTCGCCGCCAGCTCCTGCCAGCGTGTACGGCAGATGCCAGAGCTTTTTGATGCCTCCGCAAGCTGCCGCCTGAGTTCCTCCGCCTGCCCCTGTGGACCTTCCGTCCAACCAACCCTCCGTCCCACCAGAGAAATCCGCTATATATATGTAGCGATTAAATCTTGCCAAAAACCGGATAAACGGCATGACTGGCTATGCTATGCGACTGGCAAGAAGTAAATGCCGCTTATATAGTAAAGAAAATGTCGAAATAAAAGACGAAACATTGTGCAAACTATATAAATCCAAAGGCCGATTATATACATAAGGCCTAAGGTTTTTATACTACAATGTGAGTTTTTTTAGATTGCTGTGTAAAAGATGCCATGTTATACTAAAAACTATGAAAAGACATGATGGATTTTATATAATAGCATGAAAACAGCAAGGAGGAGAGGGAATGGCAGGAGACAAGAAAAAGGCAAAGGTGAAAAGACGCCGCTGGAGGCGTGACGATACGGAACTGACGCTGTTGGCGCTGCCGACTACGATTTGGTATTTTCTATTTTCCTTTTTACCCATGTTCGGTATCGTGATCGCATTCAAGGAATTCAAAATCAACGGAGGATTCCTGAAGAGCTTCTTCACCAGCAAATGGGTGGGGTTCAACAATTTCAAGTTCCTCTTTGCCTCCAAGGACATCTGGCTCATCATCAGGAACACACTTGCCTACAATATTGTATTCATCATCCTGGGAATCGTCATCCCTGTGGCGGCGGCTATTGCCATCGGCCAGATTCATTCCAAGCGGATGGCGAAGGTCTACCAGACGGCCATGTTCATGCCGTACTTCCTGTCCTGGGTGGTGGTGACCGCGCTGGTATGGGCATTCTTAAGCTTTGACAAGGGGCTTCTGAACAACATGCTGGAGACCTTGGGATATGAGCGCCAGCAATGGTATATGAAGAAACAGATGTGGCCGCCGTTCCTGGTGTTCATGAACCTGTGGAAAGGCGTCGGCTACGGCATGGTAGTCTATCTGGCCACTATCACCGGCATCGACAAGACCTACTATGAGGCCGCGGGCATCGACGGAGCCACCATATGGCAGCAGATCCGCTACATAACTTTGCCCCTGATGAAGAACGTGATCATCATGATGTTCATCATGAAGGTGGGAGGCATCTTCTACTCCGACTTCGGTCTGTTCTACCAGGTGCCCAGAGATTCCAACTCGCTTTACGACGTGGTCTACACGCTGGACGTCTATGTGTACAAACAGCTGCGCACCTCGACGACGGGCATGTCGGCGGCGGCCGCTTTCGTTCAGTCCGTGGCGGGCTGCATCACGATTCTGACCGCCAACGCCATCGTACGGAAGATAGACCGCGAGAGCGCAATGATTTAATAGTAGTAGGGGCCGATGCCTGGTACAGGGCGGGCACTTACGGAACTGGAATAACGACTGGAATAAGGAGGCATTATGGCAGAAAGAATAAAAAACAAGAAAAAGAACGAACCCGACGGATTCGACCGCTTCAACAGGGTCTCAAAGCCGGTGAACGCCGTCCTGCATGTGATTTTCATGCTGGCAGCGCTGACCTGTGTCATCCCGGTGCTGCTGGTGGTGGCAATCTCCTTCTCGGCAGAGGAGTCCATTCTGGAATACGGCTACCGCTTCATCCCAAAGATTCCGTCCCTGGAAGGCTATACCTTCCTGATCTCTCAGGGGAAGATGATTGCCCGGGCCCTGAGCATCTCCCTGTTCGTGACCATCGCGGGCACTGCACTGGGAGTGCTGCTGACCACGCTGATGGGCTATGTGCTCTCCCGGCCGGACTATAAGCTGAACGGATTCCTGACCATGGTGGTGTTCATTCCCATGGTATTCAACGGCGGCCTGGTCTCCACCTACTTCATTGTGAGCCAGTTCCTGGGCTTGAAGGACTCCGTGTGGGCGCTGATATTGCCCTTGTCGGTATCATCCTTCAACGTGATCGTCTGCCGGACATTCTTCAAGACCACCATACCGGAATCCCTGGTGGAATCCGCAAAGATGGACGGTGCCAGCCAGTTGGTGATCTTCAGCAGGATCGTGCTGCCGATCTCCCTGCCGGTACTGGCCACCATCGGATTGTTCCTGAGCTTCGCCTACTGGAACGACTGGTATCAGTCCATGCTCTACATAGACGACAGCAAGCTATTGTCCCTGCAGGCCCTGCTGAACCAGATTCTGACCAATATCCAGATGCTGGTGAAGAATGCGGCCACCATCGGTGTCACGGCGGCGGAAATGCTGGCCAAGATGCCGCAGGAATCGGCCCGTATGGCCATTGTGGTCCTGATCGTGCTTCCTATCGCATGCGCCTATCCGTTCTTCCAGAAATACTTCATCTCCGGCCTCACGGTGGGAGCGGTGAAGGGATGACCTGCGCAGAGAGGGAAAAGCGGCCCTGACGGGGAATTCCCGTTGTGGGCCTGGGACAGCGTACCTTGGATATCAGACCGGCTCTTGCCGGATGATATAAATTTTATCAAAACAGGAGGATTACCATGAAAAAGAAAAGCTTAAGCAGGATCCTTGCATTGGGCCTGACTGCAGTCATGACGGCCGGCATGCTGGTAGGCTGCGGTGGCGATGGCGGATCGGAGAGCACCGAGGCTTCAGGGGGGGCATCAGAGGAGTCTTCCGCGGAAGAGTCTTCCGCGGAAGAGTCTTCTGCTGAGGAGTCTTCTGCAGAGGAGTCATCCGAGGAGGCGCCTGAGGAGTCTTCTGAGGCAGAGAGCAGCCAGGAGGCAGAGGGCGGCAGCGGCGAAGTGCCCACGCTGGTCTACTGGACGGTAGGCGGTACGCCTGCAGACGATTTTGAGGAGAACATCGCCCAGATCAGCGATTACACCGAGGAGAAGATCGGCGTAAGGCTGGACGTGAAGATCGCCGCATGGGATCAGTATGACACAAAGATGAACACCATCGTGAATACGGGCGAATATTTCGACCTGATGTTCACCAACAACACGAATTACAGCAAATTCGTGAACCTTGGCGCTTTTGAGGACATCACGGACTTGGTGCAGAGCGTGACGCCGGAGCTTTACAGCTTCATTCCGGAGCAGCTCTGGTCCGGTACACAGATACACGGGAAGGTGTACGCGGTTCCTACCTATAAGGATTCTTCCCTGACTCAGTTCTACTATATTGACGACACCTATGTACAGAAGTATAATATCGATATGACCACAATCGATTCCATGCAGGCTCTGGATCCCATAGTCCGTGAGATCAAGGAAGCGGAGGGCAAGTCCTTCTATCCGATTCAGCTGGATCAGGGCTCTCTGTGGAACGGATTCTTCAACAACTATGACGGACTTGCAGGCGGCATCCAGTCCATCGGTGTCAAGCTTGACGACGAGTCCCGTCAGGTTGTATGCACGCTGGAGCAGGAAGATATCATGGAGAACCTGAAGCTCCTGCACAGCTGGTACACCGCGGGCATCATCAATCCCGATGCCAACGTCATGACGGACAGCGGAAAAGGACATATGTTCGGCAACGCTCAGGGATGGCCCAGCGCCGCGGCCGGTTGGGCAGTTGGCCAGGGCATTGACAAGTACATCGTCAACAAGGTGTTCGGCCCCATTTACACCACAGAGACCATCCAGGGTTCCATGAACGCCATCTCCGTGAACTCCAACTATAAGGAGGAGGCCCTGAAGGTATTGCAGCTGATGAACACGGACAGCAAATTCCGCGACATGTGCGCATACGGCATCGAGGGCAACCACTTCGAGTACACAGAGGACGGATTCGTGAACAGGCTGCGCGATGACTGGGTATGGCCCAGCTACACCCAGGGCACATTCTTCATCATGAGCAACCAGGTGGGGACAGACCCCAACCAGTGGGATGAGGTAAAGAAGCAGAACGAAGAGGCCGTGCCTTCCACCTGCCTCGGATTCGCTCTGGACATCACCAATATCCAGAACGAGGTATCCACGGTGAATACCGTATGGGACAAGTACAAATACGACCTGCTGACAGGCGCGTCCGATCCTGAGGAGGTAGTTCCCCGGTGCATCGAGGAGCTGAAGGGCGCCGGTCTGGACACCATCATCGCAGAGGCCCAGAAGCAGATTGACGAGTTCTTCAAGTAATGCGCAGACCGAATAAGAAAGTGTAAAACAAATCCCTGCGGGCTCTGACCGAGAGCCCTGCAGGTTTTTGTGGTTTACGGAAAAGATATGGGAGAGCGGCGGATGTGGGAGCGGCCGCTGCCGCAGGTCAGGGGGCGCAGGCCTCAGGGAGAGGGGAGCCGTATGGACAGACAGCATGGCGCTTTGTTCGGCTATCGGATATACCGGAGGAAATTTTGGGGGACAGTGGCTGTTCTGCTGGTGATGAGCACAGCGGTGTTCCTGGGGATGACGGCCTTTTTCGTCAATACCTGGATGGCCGCCATGGGGAATGAGGCGCAGAGCCGTTTTCTGGAGCGGGAGCAGGAGCTGGCGAATATCCAGGAGTGGGCGACGGAATATGTCAACAACCTTTACGGCAACGAAAGGCTCATGGAGGATCTGGCCGTCCTGTTCCAGGCCCGGAGCGAGGCGGAGTACATCAGCCTGCGCCGGGAGAACAGCCTGGGCACAGCCTCCCAGATCCGGTATATACCGGCCGATATCAAGAACATCCTCTTCAATAACCGCAACAGGATCAGGAGCGTGACGCTGCGCTCGGACAGCGGTGCAAAGACCATATGGCTCCAGAACATGGACGTGTGCCTGTCCTTTGACGCGGACGCGGAGGCGGATTCCGGGGACATCCCTGTAGCCGTGTGCTCCGTCAGGGATCCCCGGGACATGGGGCGGATCATGGGCACCATGGAATTCAAAGTCAGCAGCAGGGACATCTATGTCACGGAAGCGGACATCGGAGCCGCCTGGACGATCCTGGACGCAGACGGCACCGTCCTGTGGGACAATGGCCTGGAGGGCTATCAGGAGACCTGGATGGTCACGGCGATTCCGGGGCCGGAAAGGAGCGGGTGGTTCCGGGATGAAGGGGGCCGCCTGGTATATTATGCGCAGATGGAGTCCGGCCAGAGCGGCAACCGCTACATCGTGGCGAAGGACGTCGTTTCCGCCATGTGGGACAACCGCTATGCGGTGGCGGTGCTGCTGGCGGCCCTGCTGCTGATCGACGGGGCCATCCTTCTGAGCAGCTATGCGGGCATCCGGTCCGACGCTAATTTCCTCTCCCTGATTCTGGCCATGCTCTCCGACCTGGAGGACGGGCGCTTTGGCCGGATGCAGAAGCGGGCGCTTCCGGCCAGGCACCGGGAGACGGAGTACGACATGATAGCAGCCGCCCTGCAGGATGTGGGCAGGAAGCTGGAAGGCTATATAGAGACAGAGTACATCCTGAAGCTGAAGCAGCAGGAGGCCCAGATGCGGGCCCTGCAGCATCAGATAAACCCCCATTTCCTGTACAACACCCTGGAAATGCTGCGCTCCAAGGCACTGGTGCAGGGAGACCGGGACACGGCGGACGCCATTGCCATGCTGGGAACGCTGTACCGCACAAGGATGCACAAAAAAGAGTCCGTCCTTCTGCGGGAGGAATTCGAGCTGCTGGAAATGTATCTGAAAATCATGGCCATGCGCTATGGGGACAAATTCGTCTACCAGTTGGAGCTGGAGCGGGCGGTGGGGGACTGGAAGACCGTGGTTTTCTGGATGCAGCCCCTGGCGGAGAACTTCTTCGCCCATGGATTCGACAGGGAGAGCGAATACAATCTGCTGATCGTCACGGGCAGGGAGCGGGACGGGGGCGTGGAGATCCGTATGATGGACAACGGCGCGGGGGCATCCCCGGACAAGCTCCCGGAGATCCGGCGGAACATGTATGAGGGGAACGACAGCCCCGAGGCGGATATCGGACTGCGCAATGTCTATATGAGGCTGAGATACTTCTACCGGGAGGGGTTCCGGATGGAAATCGGAAACCGGGAGGAAGGGGGATTCTTCATCTCAGTCTTCCTGCCCGCCGCGTCTGCCGGGGGATACGGACAGTGCGCCGGGAAGCCGGAGGGCGGAGGGACGGCATAAGGACGCTGTCCGTCCCGGCAGGGAACGGCAGGAGGGCGTTTCGGCGGCGCGGCCCGGAAGCGGCCGGAATCCCGGGAGAGGAGGACGGAAATGTATACATTGCTGATAGTGGACGACGAGCCTGCGGTTCTGGAGGGGATCAGCAGGATCCTGGACTGGAGGGCTCTGGGCTTCGGGCGGGTGCGGACGGCCAGGAGCTGCGCCGAGGTCATATCCCATATGGTGGACTGGAAGCCGGACGTGTGCCTGGTGGACGTGCGGATCGGCGATGAATTCGGCCATGAGCTGATCAACCATTTGAACAGCATGGGGATCGAGTCCAACTATGTGATGATGAGCGGCTACGACGAGTTCGAATACGCCTGCGAGGCCCTGCGCTGCGGCGCGCTGGACTATCTGCTGAAGCCCGTGGACAAAAAGATGCTGTTAAAGAGGATAGAGCAGATCATCGTGGAAAAGCTCCACGGCACCCTGCCGGCGGGGGAGGAGGAGAGCCGCGATCCCGTCCTGCAGCGCCCATACGATGAACTGTCTCCTCTGATTCGGAAAATCGTCATGATGACGGCCATGGAATACGGCCAGCATGTGTCCCTGAAGAGCATCGCCGACAGATTCCGCATGAACGCCACCTACCTGGGGCAAATCTTCATCCGGGAGACCGGCATGAAATTCTCCGAGTACCTGATGGCCTACCGCATGCAGGTGGCCAGGGAGCGGATCCTGAACACGGACGAGAAGATATCCGCCATCGCGGCGGGGGTGGGATATTCCAACCTGAACTATTTCTACCAGCATTTCCACGGCTATTACCGGCAGACCCCCTCGGAGATCCGTCAGGGCAGCGAGTGAGTGCAATGGGGCAGGGCCTGGACGCGGGCTTGCCGGATTGCCGCGGAGCGATTGACTTTTTCCCGGGGAATCTGTATAATAGTGACCCGGAAGGACATTTACGCCGACTTTTGATTCCATATGCGCCGGAGCGCATGGGATTTAGGGTATGATATTGAAAAAACGGAACAGGAGGGATTTGAAAATGGAATTGTTGAAAGGCAAGACCGCCATGGTCACAGGCGGCACGAGAGGCATCGGCTACGCGATCGTGAAGATGTATCTGGACAATGGCGCAAAGGTGGCGCTGTGCGGCTCCAGGCAGGAGACCGTGGACAAGGCGCTGGACAAGCTGCGGGCCGAGAATCCGGACTACAAGGTGATAGGACTGTGTCCTGACCTGCAGGATCCCGCGGAGGTGGAGAAGGCAGTGGCCGCCGTGAAGGAGACCTTCGGCAGCCTGGATATCATGGTGAACAACGCGGGCGTCTCCGCCAGGGAGAGCATCTATGACTACAAGCCCGAAGACTTCGCCAAGACCATGGCGTTGAACGTGAACGCCGTGTTCAACTGTGCCCAGGCCGCGGCTAAGGTGATGAAGGAGCAGGGGGGCGGCGTCATCCTGAACACCAGCTCCATGGTCAGCCTCTACGGACAGCCCTCCGGCGTGGCCTATCCCGCTTCCAAGTTCGCCGTCAACGGCCTGACCAAGTCCCTGGCCAGGGAGCTGGGCAAGGACAACATCCGCGTGAACGCCGTGGCGCCGGGCGTCACCAGGACGGACATGGTGGCAGTGCTGCCTGAGGAGGTCATCAAGCCCATCATTGCGGGCATCCCTCTGGGCCGTGTGGGCGAGCCCGAGGACGTGGCCAACGCTTTCCTGTACCTGGCCAGCGACATGGCCAGCTACGTCACAGGCGTGGTCCTGTCCGTGGACGGGGCCGCCAGGACCTGACTGGGGCAGGATGTGCGGGACGGTCTGCGGAAGTCTGCGGCAGGCCGTCCCGGCATGAAATGAAAATGAAAAAAATAGTAAAATAATGAAAAAAATTTGTTGACAAAATCCGTTTCTCATTGTATACTAACAAAGTCGGCAGCGCGGACAGGCAATAAAGCGTTTTGCAAATATGGCGAGATAGCTCAGTTGGCTAGAGCATGCGGTTCATACCCGCAGTGTCGAGGGTTCAAATCCCCCTCTCGCTACTAGAAAGAATGCTCGGAAATGTAATGTTTTCGGCATTCTTTTTAAGTGCGCATCAGGTTGCATACAGGGCCGGATGTGGCCCAGGGTAAAAGGCTTTCCGGAGGAGAAATCATGGTCATCAGACGCGGGGAAGAAAGGGATCTGATAGGAATAGGCAGGCTGCTGGGACAGGTCCTGGCGGTGCATCACAACGGGAGGCCGGATTTGTTCAAGGGCGACACGAAAAAGTATACGGACAAGGAGCTTCTGGCTATTTTATGCGATGACAAAAAGCCCGTATTCGTTGCTGTAGACGATGACGGATATGTGGTGGGCTATGCATTCTGTGTATTTCAGCAACATTTTAACGACAACATATTGACGGATATCAGGACGCTGTATATTGATGATATATGTGTGGACGAGGGCTTAAGAGGGAAACATATAGGCAGGAGCCTGTATGAGCATGTGCTGGAGTTTGCCAGAAGAGAGGGCTGCTATAACCTGACATTGAATGTGTGGGAGTGCAATCAGGGCGCGAAGAGATTCTATGAGGGCTGCGGGCTTGTGCCCCAGAAGACCGGAATGGAGAAGATACTGTAGGCAGCGCAAATTTTCAGCGTAGATTTGAGGAAAGGGAAGTCAGGTAGGTTCAGAATGAACGAATGGAACAATGCGCCGACTGAGGAGATGTCGGCGGAGCAGAAGCTGACGGAGCGTCAGGATGAGGCGGTACAGACGCAGGAGGCTGCGGAGAGAGAAGAGCAGGCAGAGGCAGCGCAGATGACCGGAGAGGCAGAGCGGAATACGGCGGAGCTGCCGGAGAGTGGGGAAGACAGCGCGGAAGCCTGTCCGGAGGACGTGGAAGAGGCGTCGGAGAAGGGCGCAGCGCCGGAGACGGAGGAAGTGGCAGACGGGGACGCCGAGCCCCGGGAAGAGGCCACGGAGGAATGGGATGCGTCCGAGGAGGATATGGCGGACGGATTTGAGGATACGGAAGATACAGACCAGGCAGAGACGGAAGAAGTTTCCGCGGAGGAAGAGGATATGGCGGCAGAGGACACCGGGGCTGCGGCGGAAGGGAATACAGTCGCCGCAAGGCCGGAGACGAAGCCGGATGGCAGCGGGGAGGAGGCTGTGGATTCCGCCAGCCTGGCTTCCATCGAGCCCCTTCTGGACGACCGCATCGTGCGGGCCGTGCGGGAGATGGGCTTCGAGAAGCTGACCCCTATCCAGGTGCAGGCCATCCCCTACCTGCTGGACGGCGAGGACATCATCGGACAGGCCCAGACAGGCACGGGCAAGACGGCGGCCTTCGCCATCCCCGCCCTGCAGAAGATTGACCCTGACCTGCGCAAGCTCCAGACCATCATCCTCTGCCCCACCAGGGAGCTGGCCATGCAGGCGGCGGAGGAGATCCGCAATATCGCCAAGTTCATGCACGGCATCAAGGTGCTGCCCGTCTATGGCGGACAGGACATCAGCAAGCAGATCAGGGGGCTGAAGGACGTACAGATTGTGGTGGGCACCCCCGGGCGCGTGATGGACCATATGCGCCGCCGTACCATGAAGCTTGACTACGTGAACATGGTAGTCCTGGACGAGGCGGACGAGATGCTGGACATGGGCTTCCGGGAGGACATGGAGCTGATACTGGGTGAGGTTCCCAACGCCCACCAGACGGCCCTGTTCTCCGCTACCATGCCCCAGCCCATCCTGGAGATCGCAAACCGGTTCCAGAAGGACGCCAGGCTGGTGCGGGTGGCGGCAAAAGAGCTGACCATCCCTCTGGTGTCCCAGAGATACTATAGAGTAAAGAGCCATGACAAGGATGCGGCATGCATCCGTCTGCTGGAGTATTATCAGCCCAAGCTCTGCCTGATTTTCTGTAATACGAAGATCAAGGTGGACGAGGTGTCCGAGCTGCTGAAGACGGCGGAGTTCCGGGCCGAGGGGCTTCATGGGGACATGTCCCAGCACCAGAGGGACGTGGCCATGAACCACTTCAGGAACGGCAGCACCAACATCCTGATCGCCACGGACGTGGCGGCCAGGGGCATCGATGTGGACAATGTGGAGGTGGTCATCAATTATGACGTGCCTCAGGACAACGAATACTATGTGCACCGCATCGGCCGGACGGGCCGGGCGGGGAAGACGGGGCGGTCGTTTACCTTCGTCAGCGGCAGGGAGCTTTTCCGCCTCCGCCAGATAGAGCGCTTCTGCCATACCACCATCGAGGAGAGGGAGCTGCCCAATGCCTCCAAGGTGATGAAGGCCAAGGCGGAGAAATACCTGAACCGTTCCTGGGAGCTGCACGGACGGGACGACATCGATCTGATGAAGAGCTATGTGGAGCGGAAGATGGAGGAAGAGGGCTGCGATGCCCTGGAACTGGCCGCCGCCATGCTGAAATATCATATCGGGGACATCGGCCCGGAGATAGAGGTGGATGATTACGAGGCCCGGGGCGGACGCGGGGACCGCGGAAGAGGCAGAGGCCGCAGGAGAGGCGGCCGGGAGGAAAACCGCGAGGGTCGCAGGAGGCGCGAGCGCGACGAAGAGCGCAGGGGCCGCGACCGTGACGGGGAGAGAGACAGCCGCAGGAGGCGCGAACGCGACGAGGAACACGAGGAGCGCCGCCGCCGTGACCGGGATGAAGAGCGTGAGAGCCGCCGCAGCTTTGAGCGGGACGAGGAGCGTGAGAGCCGCAGCCGTGACCGGGACGAAGAACGCGACAGCCACAGGAGCTTTGAGCGGGATGAGGGGCGCGACAGCCGCAGGAACTTCGACCGTGGCGAGGAGCGCGACAGCCGTCAGGGATTCGGCCATGACGAGGAACGTGAGGGCCGCAGGAGCTTCGACCGTGAGGAAGAGCGCGAAGGCCGCCGCAGACGCGACCGCGAGGAAGAGCGGGGAGACCGTGACAGCCGTGTGAGGATCGGCTGGGGGGATGACCGTGGGAGCCGCAGAAAGCGCGACCGCGAGGACGACCGTGACAGCCGCCGCAGACGTGACCGTGAGGAGAGCCGTGACGACCGCGGAAGACGCGGCCGTGATAATGACCGCGACAGCCGCCGAGGCCGTGACCGCGGTGAGGAGCGGGTCCACGGGAGATTCGAGCGGGAGAGCAGCCGTGACAGCCGCCGCCGAGGCCGTGAGGAAGAGCGCGACAGCCGCAGGAAGCGGGACCGTGAGGAGAGCCGCCCCTCCAGGCTGCGTGATGTCAGGATGGATGGCAGCGACAGGGGACTTGCGTTCTCCTTTCCCAAAAAGAAGAGGAAATAAGACAGAATGAGAATCGGAACAGGATATGATGTGCACAGGCTTGTCCCGGACAGGGACTTGATGATCGGCGGCGTGAGGATACCCTATGAGAAGGGGCTGCTGGGCCATTCGGACGCGGATGTGCTGCTCCACGCCGTCATGGACGCCCTGCTGGGGGCGGCGGCGCTGGGGGACATCGGGAAGCATTTTCCGGACAGCGACCCGGCGTACAAGGGAATTTCCTCCCTGACGCTTCTGGAGAAGGTGGGGGATCTGCTTGGGGAGAAGGGCTTTGTGGTGGAGAACATCGACTCCACCATCATCGCCCAGGCTCCCAAGATGCGGCCCTATATCGATACCATGCGGGAGAACATCGCCGGGGCCCTGGGGATGGAGAGTGATTTCGTCAGCGTGAAGGCCACCACGGAGGAAGGGATGGGCTTCACGGGAGCGGGCGAGGGGATTTCGGCCCAGGCCGTGTGCCTGCTGACCAGCCCCTTCGACCTGACGGCCCAGCAGATTGCAGGAGGCTGTGAGGGCTGCGGAGGCTGCCGGAAGGCATAGGCTGTGATGTTTGGCTCTTTTTTGGTTCTTTTTCACAAAAGCATTGACAGAACCGGTTTTTTTGCATATTCTGTTTAAGTAGGAAATATAGAATGGAAATGCTGGGAACGGAGAGAGTACTTTTCGGACGACAGGGGTGTAATATGCATTCCGTTTGTCGCGCCAGGATGTCAGAGAGGGACTGTTCATTTGGGACAGGGGCGTTCCAAAGAGCTGGAAGCAGTCCTCATGGGCGGAAAAGGAAGTGCATCCGGGAGCAGGTCCGCTGAACAGGCAGGCTTAGCCGTGGATTCGGATGGCGAGGATCGGGCCAGGTAGGCGGGCACGTAGGCGCGCGTTAAGCGTATGGAGTGGAAGGCTTGTCAGCCTTTAAGTAGAGTGGAACCGCGGATATATCCGTCTCTAAGGAGAGGGATTTTCCGCGGTTTTATTTGTGCGGAAGGAAGTTCCGGGCGGCAGTAGGACGCCTGTCAGGAACTTCGGGGCTGCAGGGGCGGGATTCGCTTTGGGCGGGCATTCTTCCAGGCTGCGGCATCGGTTTTAGGGAGTTCGGGAACAGGATTGGTTCGGGAGGGGAGGGCTTGCATGGGAATCATCGGCAACATTACAGAGGAGATTCGGATCATCAGGGAGCGGGATCCGGCGATTCATTCTTCGATGGAGGTTTTTCTGTATCCCAGCTTCAAGGTGATGATCCACTACCGGATTGCCCACAGGCTCTATGAGAAGGGGCATTACTTCTGGGCCAGGTGGGTGTCCCAGAGGGGCGTGCGCAAGACCGGAATCGAAATCCATCCTGGGGCGAGGATTGGGAGGGGCTTCTTCATCGACCACGGCAATGGCGTCATCATCGGGGAGACCACGGTCATCGGGGACAATGTGACCCTGTACCAGGGCGTGACCCTGGGGGGCACGGGCAAGGAGCACGGGAAGAGGCATCCCACTATCGGCAACAATGTGATGATCAGCGCCGGGGCGAAGGTGCTGGGTTCCTTCACCATCGGGGACAATTCCAAGATTGGCGCGGGGAGCGTGGTCCTGAGCGAGGTGCCTCCCTGCTCCACCGTGGTGGGCGTGCCGGGCCGCGTGGTGAAGCGGGGCAACATGGCCCTGCCCCAGGAGACCCTGAACCACGCCGACCTGCCGGATCCTATCAAGGAGGACATCGCGAACTTACGGCATGCCAACTCGGAGATGGTGAACCGCATCCTGGAGCTGGAGCGGCAGATAAAGGAGCTGAAGGCAAAGCCCTGAGGGGAAAGCCCATTGGATAGATACGATTTGGAGCCTGCCCCAGGGCGGGCGGAAAGGAGAGAGATGGAGAACAGATTCAGGATCTACAACACGCTCACCAGAAAGGTGGAGCAGTTCATCCCCAATGAGGAGGGAAAGGTGGCCATGTACACCTGCGGCCCCACGGTGTACCATTTTGCCCACATCGGGAACCTGAGAAGCTATATTATGGAGGACTTGCTGGAGAAGACTTTACGATATATCGGCTACGACGTGAAGCGGGTCATGAATATCACGGACGTGGGCCATCTGTCCAGCGATGCGGACACCGGCGAGGACAAGATGCTGAAAGGAGCGAAGCGGGAGCATAAATCCGTGATGGAGATCGCGAAGTTCTACACGGACGCCTTTTTCGCCGACTGCGGGGACCTGAACATCAAGACCCCGGACGTGGTGGAGCCCGCCACCAACTGCATCTCTGCGTTCATCCACATGATAGAGGGGCTTATGGAGAAGGGCTTTGCCTATGAGAGCGGCGGGAACATCTATTTTGACACCTCCAAGCTGAAAGAGTATTACGTGCTGTCCAACCACAGCGAGGAGGAGCTGCTGGTGGGCGTGCGGGAGGATGTGGACGAGGATGAGAACAAGAGGAACAAGACTGATTTCGTGCTCTGGTTCACCAAGTCCAAGTTCGAGGACCAGGAGCTGAAATGGGACAGCCCCTGGGGGACAGGGTATCCCGGCTGGCACATCGAGTGCTCCTGCATTTCCATGAAGCATCTGGGCGAGTACATGGACATCCACTGCGGCGGGGTGGACAATATCTTCCCCCACCACACCAACGAGATTGCCCAGAGCGAGGCCTATCTGGGGCATAAATGGTGCAATTACTGGTTCCATGTGCACCATCTCAACGACAAGGCGGGCAAGATGAGCAAGTCCAAAGGGGAGTTCCTGACGGTTTCCCTGCTGAAGTCCAAGGGGTATGACCCCAGGGTGTACCGCCTGTACTGCCTCCAGTCCCATTACCGCAAGCCCCTGGAATTCTCCTTTGAGGCCCTGGACAACGCGGGCGCGGCATTTGAGAAGCTGACCAAGCGCATCGGCAGCCTCTCAAAGGACGGGGGTGCGGTGGAGCCGGAGAAGTTCGATGCATGGAAGGCCCGCTTCCAGGCGGTGCTCTGCGATGACCTGAATTCCTCCATGGCGCTGACGGTGCTCTACGACATGCTGAAGGAGGATATGTCCGATGCCACCAAATATGCCCTTGCGGAGGATTTCGACAGGGTGCTGTCTTTGGATCTGACCACGGCCTATGCCCAGAGGCAGGCCGGGGACGGGGTGGACGCGGAGCTGGAGGCCTATGTCCTGGAAAGGATCGAGGAGCGCAAGGCCGCGAAGAAAGCCAGGGATTTTGCCAGGGCGGACGAAATCCGGGCCCAGCTTCTGGAGAAGGGGATCGTCCTGGAGGACACCCGCGAGGGTGTGAAATGGAAGAAAGCATGACGGAGGAGCAGCGTATAAGACAGGAGATTTGCCGGGAGGCGGATTCCTCCGGCGGGGAGCCAGAGGAAAGCGCGTCAGAACCTGGCGCATCCGGCCAGGAACCAGAGGAAAGCGCGCCAGAACCTGGAGCATCCAGACAGGAGCCAGAGGAAAGTGCACCAGAACCTGGCGCATCCAGACAGGAGCCAGAGAAAAGTGTGCCAGAACCTGGCGCATCCGGCCAGGAACCAGAGGAAAGCATGCCAGAACCTGGCGCATCGGCCGAGGAGCCAAAGGAAAGCGCGCCAACAACAGGCTCTTCCGGCATAGATGCGGACAAATGCGAAAAGATGCCGGAAGAAGCCCAGGCCAGCGGGACTTGTCCGCAAAACCTTCTTGAGATGATAACGGATACATTCCCGGGAAAGCGCCAGGACATCCGCTCCTACTCCGCCCTGTCCCTGGCCTACATCGGGGACGTGGTCTACGACCTGATCATCCGCACGGTGGTGGTGTCCCGGGCCAACCGCCCCGTGAACGACTTGCACCGGATTACGGTGCGGTATGTCAGCGCAGGAGCCCAGTCCAAAATCGTCCAGGCTTTGGCGGGCAGCTTCACGGAGGAAGAGGAAGCGGTATACCGCAGAGGAAAGAATTCAAAACCGCACACGACTGCCAAGAACGCCAGTGTGGCGGATTACATGAAGGCCACCGGCTTCGAGGCGGTGCTGGGATATCTCTATCTGACGGGGGATATGGAGCGGGCGCTGTATCTGGTGAAAAAGGGCATTCAGCTTACAGGTCTGGAGCTATGAGCCGGTGGGGGACGGGCATCTGCCCGAAAGAAGCCCCGGGGACAGCGAAGGACGGGAAGCGGACAGAAGATAGGACACAGGGAACCGGAACAGGATAAAAAGCGCTAAAGCGCGCAGAGAGGTATAGACATGAGATACGAGGAATTTACCATAGAGGGAAGGAACGCGGTGAGGGAAGCGTTCCGCTCCGGCAAGGTCATAGACAAGCTCTATGTCCAGGACGGCTGCCAGGACGGGCCCGTGGTGGCCATCAAGAAAGAGGCGAAAAAGCATGATACCATCATTCGGTATGTGACCAGGGAACGGCTGGATCAGATGTCCGGCACGGGAAAGCACCAGGGGGTCATCGCCATGGCCGCGGCCTATGAGTACGCCACGGTGCAGGACATCCTCCAGGCGGCGAAGGCGAAGCAGGAGCCGCCCTTTGTCATCCTGCTGGACAATATCGAGGATCCCCACAACCTGGGCGCGATCATCCGCACGGCCAACCTGGCGGGCGCCCACGGCGTCATCATCCCCAAGAACCGGGCCGTGGGGCTGACGGCAGGGGTGGCCAGGGCCTCCGCGGGGGCGCTGAACTATACCCCTGTGGCAAAAGTCACCAACCTGGCCAAGACCATAGAGGAACTGAAGAAGCAGGGTCTGTGGTTCGTCTGCGCGGACATGGGCGGCACTTCCATGTATGAACTTGACATGAAGGGCCCCATCGGGCTGGTCATCGGAAGCGAGGGCGAGGGCGTAGGGCGGCTGGTGAAGGAGAAGTGCGACATGGTGGCCGCAATCCCCATGAAGGGGAACATCGACTCCCTGAACGCCTCGGTGGCAGCGGGGGTGCTGGCCTACGAAATCCTGCGCCAGCGGAGCAGCCTGTAGGAGCGTTTTTTCAGGGAGCGCTTTTTGGCTTCGGCATGCCGGGGAGGGTTCAGGGACATGGGCGAGCGTTATGAGAATTACAGGCAGTATGGCGACGGAGAGCTGATCGACCGCCTGCGCAGGGGGGAGACTCCCGTCATGGACTATATCTGTGACAAATACAAGAACCTGGTGCGCAGTAAGGCGAAGTCCATGTTCATCCTGGGCGCGGACAGCGAGGACCTGATCCAGGAGGGCATGATAGGGCTGTTCAAAGCCGTGCGGGACTATGACATGGGCCGGGACGCCAGCTTCAGCACCTTTGCGGAGCTGTGCATCAACCGCCAGATGTATACGGCGGTGCAGGCCTCCAAGCGAAAGAAGCATGTTCCGCTGAATACCTATGTGCCCCTGGACGGGGAGGCGGCCGGGGACGACAGGGAAGGCCCGCGGCTGGCAGAGCTCCTGGCGGACACCACCAAGCTGAACCCGGAGGAGATGTTCCTGGACAAGGAGCGGGTGGCCTATCTGGAGAAGGCCATCGAGGAGGAGCTGAGCGAATTCGAGAAACAGGTGCTGGACCTGTATATGACAGGCATGAGCTACAGCCAGATCGCCAGGGTGCTGGGCAGGGACGAGAAGGCCACGGACAATGCCCTGCAGAGGCTGAAGTCGAAAATCAGGAAGATGCTGTAGGAGGGATAGCTGTACATCCGGAAGGGTGTGCAGCTTTTTATATAATTTTTAGAAAAACAACAGATTCCCGTTATTGACATTGTATGATTCAGGGCATACAATCGGGAATGGAAAAACCGACCGGCTGGTCAGAATGCGAGAAGAACTTCTGGACTCGGCTTGTGAACAGGTTCGCTTTGCTCGCCGGTCTCGCAGCGCGAAAAGTACATTCGCGCGGAAGAATGCCCAAAGGGCGGGCATCCTTCCGAAAACTGGAGCGTTTTAGAAGTGCTTCATTATGAGGAGGTCTATATGATTTCGAAATTCAGTGTGCGGAAGCCTTATACAGTACTGGTAGGGGTGGTGCTGGCTATTGTTCTGGGGGTGGTGTCCTTTACCAGGATGACTACGGACCTGCTGCCCAGCATCAGCCTCCCCTATGTCATCGTGATGACGACTTACCCGGGGGCCAGCCCGGAGACCGTGGAGATGGCGGTGACCCAGCCGGTGGAGGCTTCCATGG
>NZ_CAPDXS010000046.1:0-8456 GCF_948601915.1 uncultured Acetatifactor sp.
TGGAGGAGATTGCGGTCAAGGCGGACATCAAGAGCGTGTCCCAGAACACGAGCCATGACAACCTGAAGAAATGCCGCATCCAGAGCAAGTATGCGGGAAAGGTCACGGATGTACATAAGGGAGTGGTGTATATCCGACTGTCCAATGGGGTGAACGCGGTGGCTCATTCCTGCTTTGACTATCGGACACCTGGAAAGAAGGATGATGTAAGTTTTGCGGTGACACGTTTGGATGAAGAGCGCGGGGTAGCTGTGGGGATAATCACTAGGGTGATTCGTAGAAATTTGTAATAATTTTGAAAAATAGGAAGCATAATCAGAGTCTAAAAGAATTAAAAAGAGCCGATGGCATTTTGCCATTCGGCTTTTTTGCGTGTCAGGAATTATATCTGTTTTGAAAGATGGGGGAAATAAGCATTTTTTTGAAAAAAATGTAGATGATATGGAATAGAGCGATACAAGGTTATATTGATAGAACTATATATATATCCATATAAGGTTATATACACGTAAACATGAAATTGGATATAATTACTATTATATTAACTTGTTGTGCTGATTGTATAACTAAATAAAAACAATGGAGGATGCCATGTTTCATATTGACAGAGAAATGCTCAACCCGAATATTGGTGTTACAGTGCGCTTTACTTCAATTCTCTACAATTGGTTAAAGCAAGTAAGCAAGAGGGAAGGCATATCATTTAATACTTTGGTGTTGCAGTGTTGCAAAAATTGTATGGAGATGGACTTAAGTGATGATTCAGAGACGGCTGAAGCAGATAAGGAGAAAAAGTAAGTAAAAATGTTATACATTGGAATCTGTGCCGACAACAGTGATAGTCTTGAACAATGATATATGGATTGTAAAAAGTATAGGGTGATGAAACGCTGAATTTCGTTTGTATTGAAATTCAGCGTTTTTATTTTGATAGTAATGTATAGCCGAAAAGGTTATTTCGGCAGCCTTTACGGATTGTGGTGTAACTGTACGGATTATGAAGATTATATTGTAATCATTAGCGAAAGGTGTATAATATTGTCAATATGGAGGTATCTTTTGTGGAAAAAATACCCTTTTTGTTGACGGAAATTTTGTATAAAGAAAGAATGATTGATGAGGATGACTTTGAAATCTGTAAATATGGCATTCAGATATCGATGGCAAATCTGTTCAATTTTTTTATAGCATTCGGAATGGGCATTATATTCCATGCGGTTTCCGAAATAGGCATTTTTTATGTAGTGTTTGTTACCTTGAGGTTCTTTTGCGGAGGATACCATTCTGACAGCTACGGAAAGTGTTTTTCTCTTTTTGCACTGACATGCCTTGTATATATAGCAATGGTGGAAGGCATTGTAATATTTATTGAAAGCAGTGGAATCCTGCTGGCAGCCGTATTGCTGATGCTTGGTATATGCATTCTGGTAAAAGCTCCCATCGAGCATGACAACAGGCCATTTGAAGAGAAGGAAAGAAAACACTTTCGTAAAAGAAGCATACAAATATATCTGCTGTGGTCAGTAGTAGGAATCGTCTTGTGTGCATTGCGGGCAGAGAGGCTGTCGGCAGGGCTTACAAGTGTATTCATAATTATTTTGGTCTATATGATGAAAGGAAGGAGGAGCAGACATGAAAAAGAAATTGCTTGAGTTGTTAGCCAAGACAGCTTTCAAGGCTGCTAAGAGGGCAGATGGCACAGCATCAGAGTTCGGGCTGCATCAGCCGAAGAAGCCTGTTGGAAAGCGGAAGAATTAAAGTGTTTACGGGAGGGAAGAGTAAGGTATGAGAAGGATATGTTTTTTGTTGTACAGCTTTGTCCTATGTTTATACCTCTTCCCTCAATCCGTATCTGCTGAAGAGAATAATATCGGAGATTCATCCATTGAAATTGTTTTTGTCATTGACTGCAGCGGCTCTATGAAGGCGAATGACCCCTCCCGTATGGGGCTTGCTATGGTTCAGGCATTTATAGATACAATACCGTCAGACGGGGTTCGAATTGGATATGTGGCATATAGTGACCGAATATCCTCTTTTTCATCGATTAGCCCGATAGGGACAGATGTTGAAAGGGAGGATTTGAAAGCGGAGATTGGGAGCATAGCGTATTCAGGGTATAGCGATATAGGCTTGGGTATGGATTATGCATACAGACTGCTGTCTGAGGACAATGGTGTACGCCGGATGATGGTGTTGATATCGGACGGTGAAACAGATTTGCCAGAAGGCGGCACCCGAACAGAAGAACAGTCCAATCAAGAGATGTCTGACTGCATCCAGCAGTGCAGGGAGAAGGATGTCCCAATATTCACAATAGCATTCGGGCAGTATGACGGAAGCAGGGAGGTTCTGGAAGAGGCCGCGGAAGAGACAGAGGGACAAAGCTTTTCGGCAGAGACACCAGAGAGCCTAATCGATGTACTGTATGGCGTCCTGCCGGATAATCTGCATTATCAAATGCGCCGGTTTTCAAATGGAACTTATGCAGGAGGTCTACAGGAAACTATATGTGTGCTGGACATGCCTTATGCAGATGAGATAAATATCCTTCTGTTATCTTCAGGCACGATAGGGGAGACTTCTATACAATATGGCGATAGGATAATCCTGTTTGAGGATATGGCTCAGTATGCAGTTGCAAAGATTGGGATGGCTGATAATGCCGTAAAGGAGATGGTCATCCGAACGGAGACACAGGAAAGGCAGGATCTGCAGGCCTATGTCATCAGTTACCGTAGGCTCTATCCGGTGCTGGAGATAGCAGGAGAAGTGGGAAAGAATCAGGAACTGGAGTACCATGCATACTTTAATGACAGGAATGGTGAGGCAATCCTTGATTCAGGGTTCTACCAGTCCTTTTCGTGGGAGCTGGATGTCGTGATGCCTGACGGCACTGGGCAGGCAATGGTGGAGACGATAGAAGCGGAGGTGTCTGGAGGAGTGCTGAAAGGAGGGCTCTCTTTTCCGCATTCTGGAACATACGGCTTGACAGGGACGCTTACAGACAGCTTTGGAAGCTATACGCTGAAAGCGGAAGTCAATGTGGCCAATTCTGAGCCATCAGGCAGTATCCCAGAGGAAAGCTGTACAATATTGGATGGGGAGCGCCGCCTGTGTTTGAAGGACTTTTTTGAAGATAGAGATGGGGATTCGCTCTCATATACAGTTTTGGATGGATACGGAGAAGGGATTGATGTACACCTGGATGGGGATATGTTGACGGTTGTCCCTAAAAAATCAGGGAACCATGCCATAACCATACAGGTAAGCGATGGAGAGGTGGTATCCACCTGTATCTACCATATCGCAGTACTTCCATTGTGGAAGGCATACTGGTGGGCGACAGCTCTTGGGGCAGTTATGCTGCTTGCCGTTATGCTGAAACTGTTATATAGGCCAAAGCCTGAATTGGAGCGTCTGACAGAGCAAAAGAAGCAGAACTGTTTTCATGGGAAACTGGATGCTTATTTCGTATTGCAGCCTGAGGATGAGGAAGAGGTGCCGCCGCTTTCTTTTCAGATGGAGAGGGTAAAGGAAGGCAGGGTAGCTCTGGGAGATTTGTTCGGAGATTACCCGAAACAGGCACAGGCTTTGTGTCTGCAGAATATCTTTTTGATTGCAGGCGAGAAACGCAGCATGATTCTTTACCATGCTTCGGCTTCAAGCGTCATGGCAGGGAACTCCATTATATGTAGACAGACACAGCATGCAATCAATTTCGGGGATGTGGTTTACATCACTTCGCCTGATGGAAGATATGATTTGGAAATTCATTATATTGCCGTATTTCAATAGAAAAAGACAAGTAGGAGGTAGCTGTCATGGAGACAATTACGCAGACGAACAGGACCATTTTATTTACAGAAATGAATCCTGAACGTCTTAATCTGCTGACGCTGATTGGGGACGTGCGCGGTAAGAGCAGTCTGGATGACGACAAGGTCAAGGAAATCAATGATGAACTGCTGGTTGGAAGCTTCGAGGAGTTTATGGAGAAGTTCAGCCCAGTGGTATATTCCTGGTGCGATGCAACGACTGGGAATATACAGTACAGCCTGAAAAAACCTGAAACCATTCCCCCGAACTGCATAACTGAGATTCCGCTGAATGAGTCAAATGACCTTTTGAATATGTTGGTCACACTGCTGGGTGCAAGGGACGCACAGGGCGTAGCAAATGTTGATTTCCAGTTCAGCAATATACTGGACATGATCTCTCCCAAAAAGATTATGGACGATATACGGCAGGTGCGGAGGGAGATTCAGTACACATATGGAAAGTATATGGAACTGGATGAAGAAGATCCAAAGCGGTTGGATTTAGGAGATAAGCTGAATTATCAGTTCGAGCAGGCTAGCCGGAACTATAACAATGTGCTAGCGATGCTGCCACTGGCGATAGAGGACATAAAGACTCGTCTGCTTCTGGAAAGCGGAGAATCCGGAAAAGGACAGCCCGATTTCAAGGCAGGGCTTTTGAGCATGGGAGAGGATGGGGAGCTGAAGATTCTGGAGATGAAACAGGAAGAAAGCACCCAGCTTGCAGTGGTGGATGACAAGGTCAACCTGAGTCTGATGCAGACCTTTCAGGAAGATTATGATGCGCTGAATGATACACCGTCCGATTATGTAAGGGATTTGGTGGTGAGGACTTTCTGTCCGCTGGGCTCCACTATGGAAAGCAGCGTGAACCAGGAAATGGAAGTGCGGAACTACAACAGCTATCTGGAATTCTACAAGAAGAGCAAGGATGACTTTGTAAAGGCAGTGAAACCGCTGATTGAGAAGATACTTGGCGTAAAGACCTTTTTCGACCAGTACAAGGTGAAGGAAAAGGGGATGCAGCCCAAACTACTGATTACTAACATATCTCTGGACATGTTGGTGAAGGCCAGCAATCTGCCCAGGATGCTTACATATCTCAATACAACGAATGACAAAAACGAATTCGACCATACCATCTGGTTTGGTATAGTGCCGGACGTGGAACTGAACCAGTCAGGCGGCGGGACGCTTCAGAGAATCAGGTTCGCCGGGAATCAGAAGGAGGAAAAGCAGGGAACCAACTCCATGGAAAGCCTGGCTACGCTGATGAACGCCATAGAACCTTATAGGATTACTACTTTCTTCAGTTTCTGTACAGGAGAAGAGACTACTTTCAGCTACATCGCAACGGAAGGGATAGAGTTGTACAAGGATAAATGTACGTCCCTTATGAAAAAGTCATATAGTGAATTTGTGGTGCCATGCATCCCTAACGTCACAGTCATACCAAAAGATAAATCCGGGCTTGTGTTAGATAAAAGGATGATTCTGGACAGTGAGGGAAATGCAGCACTGTCTTCGGAGAAGGAAGACGTAATGAAGATGTGGCTAGAAGGGATTTATGTAGGCGCGGCATATGAGGCGGCAGGCATGGTGGCAGCATGGCAGTGCCCTGAGTACCTGAAGCAACGGTTCCGGAATACCAGCATGGAGTATCCGGGCGTGCGGTTCGACATTGAGGCAGACGACAATGCGCTGTTGGCTACGACCAGCATGACAAAGGAAATTTCTGGATATACAAATGCCATAAAGAATTCCATAAACCGTACAGGGTTTGGGTTTGTGTTTTCATCCGATAACGCCCAGTACAAAGGGCAGGAAATCAAGAGCATAACCGTATATAAAGCGCGGAACCTGCTGAGCAACGGAAATGAGTTCGAGCCTATATATAAGACGCTTGTAGTGACCTATATTGAACGGATGCTGCGTTTCTACAGCGGAGACTTTAAACAGGATAAGATATCGAAGTTCTTCAGCAGCAATCCCAGCAGCCAGAAGAGCAAATGGGATGCGAACAGGCAGTTCGTGAATTCCATCCTTCAGGATGGCGATGAGTTGGACTGCCAGATTGATGAGAAGAACGGAATGTGCGATGTCCTGGTGACGTTTGCCAACAATACCAGGAACCTGAAAGTGCAGCTTACCAGAAAAGCTGGTAATGAATAAATCTGTGCCGTTGGCACGAAAATGTAAGGAGGCAAAAAATGGGATTACGTTTGAAAATCGAAGGAAGCGAAACAATCAATCTGCGGGAAACCAGTATCAGCGTTGTCAGGTTCGGTGCTGATATCCCTAAGGATTCCAATGCAAGGTCTACAGATCTGGGTTCCACGGTCTATATCGAGGGAAAGATTCTGGCAGCAGTGAACGGCGAAGCGGCGGACGATACGATAAAGCTGGCCAAGTGGGCGCTGGTTGCAGCAGAGAATTCAGACTGTTACAGGAAAGTGGAGGTGGATGTCGTGAGCGCTTCCCAGGTGGTACGGCAGGTCACCATCCCCAATGCTTTCGTGGTAGGGTATGAGGAGGATTTCTCGGACGAGACAGGTGTAGGGACTTTCTGCCTGTTGATTAAGCAGAAGAAGGATAAGATGGCGAACCTGAAGTTTGAAGGCGGGTTCAGCGGGGAATAAAGATCGTTCTAAAATTCTATGGAGGAATGCGAAAGGAGCAGATTATGGGATTCACATTAAAGGTAGAAGGGAACTCTACGATTGAACTGGGAAAGACAAGTATAACTGGTGTAAAGGTATGCATGGACATCCCGAAAGACAGCAATGCAAGATCTACAGACCTGGGCAGCACAATTACGGTAACAGGAAAGATTCTGACTGCGGTGGACGGAGACCCTTTTGACGGCACCAGGCAGTTGGGGCAGTGGGCGCTGGTTCCGGCAGAGAGTGCGGACTGCTACAGGAAAGTGACTGCCGAAGTGGTTGCGGCATCCCAGGTAGTGAGGAAATATACTTATCCTAATGCATTCGTGGTGGATTACAAGGAGGAATACGGCGATGTGGAAGGCATCGGGACATTTACCCTTGTCATGAAGCAGAAAAAGGATAAGATGGCTCAGGTCTTGGTGGAGGGCGGATACAGCGCCTCATGACCGGGCAGGTTCCGCAAGCAGCTGTAGCGGATACAGGAGAAAAGGGGCTGCCTGCTTGCGGGCGGCCCCTTTTCGATAAAACACACTGGCGGGCAGAAGAATGAAGAATTATTACAGGATTCTTGGAATCGGTAAGGACGCATCTGCAGAACAGATAAAGCGCGCATACCGTGAACTGGCGAAGAGGTACCATCCTGATGCGGCATCGGAGGATGAAGAGAGCCAGAAGCGGATGTATGAAATCCAGGAGGCGTATGAATGCCTAAAGGATGAGGTGCGCCGGAAGAAATATGATGAGGATTTTCGAAAAGATATCCGCCAGAAACCTGAGGGCAGACCTCCAGGAAAGGGCAGTGAGCCTTTCGGGTGGCCAGGAAGTGGCGTGGGCCAGTTTGGTCAGTATTTCGGGTTCCAGAAAAAAGAAGAGGCGAATGGCAATAAGAGAAGCAGGGCGATGTCTGATGGATGCCCGATTAAGCCGGAGGAAATGTTCGCCTCCTTTTTTGGGAGCAATGGGCGGGGAAGGACAGGGAAGAACTGATGGCGCAGAAGAAAAAGGGGCAAAGCGGAAAACGTATATTGGATATTCTGATTCTGTTAAGCGGTGTCAGTTTGGAAGCATGTTTTTACTGGTTGACAGAAATGAGGGATTCGGTTTATTTGGGGATGGCGCTTGTCCTGATATGCATGGTGGCGGCAATGGTAGATTTTGCGTTGAAAGGCCGGAAAAGGGATGCCCCTTTTACAGAAGGAGTGCCCGAAGCCATGGAGCCTCATGGAATCAGGAGTCTTGTATTGCTGGATGAGCAGGGAAAGCCAATCAGATCATGGGATATGCAAGGGCGGACTGCTTTGATAATAGGAAAAGCAGGGCAGGGCCAGAGGCCGGATGTGGATTTGTCAGATTGCGCATACAGCAGCTTTGTGGACTTCCAGCATGCAATATTGAATTTCTGTCTGGATCAGTGGTATGTGGAGGATGCAGAATCCCATAATGGCGTGAAGGTGGAAAAGGCAGAAGATGGTGAATGCTATAAGGTCATCCATCATCCATGCAGGGTTTCAGCAGGGGACATCCTGCATATCGCCAATACAAGGTTGTTGTTGACATAGAAAGCTTACTATGCAGCCCGCATCAGGCTGGTAGGAAGGATAGACTGGAGGCTGATAGATATGAGTTTGGCAAAATGTCCGAATGGGCATGTATATAACCCGCGGCGCTATGGGAAGATATGTCCTTACTGCAATATGAAGACACAGGAAGAGTCGGCTCCTGAAAAGCCGGCCGGATTTGAACCGCCGGTAGAAATCCTGGAGGAGACAGTCCTTCCTGTGTGTGGATGGATTGTCTGCATCGAAGGAGCCAGGGTAGGGGCGGACTACAAAGTCCATGAAGGAAAGAACTTCGTGGGCAGGGGAGATGACATGGACATCCAGATTCTTGGTGACAATGAAATCAACCGTAAGAACCATACCATAATCGTCTATGACCCTAAAAAGCTTAATACCATGATACTTCCGGG
>NZ_CAPDXS010000046.1:8466-33013 GCF_948601915.1 uncultured Acetatifactor sp.
GGGAGATTCGGCGGGCATTGCATACCTGAATGACGAACCGGTCTATGTGCCCAGGGAATTAAAGCCCTACGATACAATCAGCCTTGGGAAGAGCCGCTTCCTGTTCATTTCTTTATGTGGGAAGAACTTCTCCTGGGCGGATGCGAAATGAGGGGCGGAGAATGGACCCTGGCACTGAACTGCATAATTTTTGGGGTACTGGTCTTATGTAGGTGCTGCCTGTGGATGAAAGACAGGATTGGGCGGGAAGCCGGAAATAGCCAGCTACAGAAGGGGATATGCCAGTGCACGGGAAACCGGGAAGTACAGGCTGACAGGGTTCAGGCATGGACGAATCCCGCAGGGACGATGGCAGTCCTGGCAGATGGGATAGGACGCGCGAATACAGGTGCAATCTGTGCGCAGATTGCGGTGGATACGATATTGGATCGTTTTGAGTCTTACCATGAGCTGAATGACCCGCTCTATTTTTTCAGGACAGCATTTTATGAAGCGAACCGGCGTATCCAGAAGACGCTTGGGGAGCGCAGGGGTGGTGCATGCGTAGGCGCAGTGTTCATGAACCGTTCCTGTTTGTATTATGCGATAGCGGGGGATGTCAGGCTTGCGCTTCTGCGTGGGGAGGAACTGATTCCCCTGGGGAAAGGGCAGACAATGGATGTCCTGGCAGCCCAGGCATATGAGGACGGAAAGATTTCGCGCCAAGATGCGGTATGGAGCATGGAGGAGAAGCGCGTCTGGAATTACATGGGCAGGGAAGGGTTCCGCGACATCGAGACCTGTACGGTTCCGGTACGCCTGAAGCCCGGCGACATGGTGCTCGTGGCAAGCAAGGGCGTATTTGAGGAGCTTTCCTGGGGAGAGATGGAGGACATCCTTATCAGCGGACGGCCTGTCCAGGAGCTGGCTGAGCGCTTGGTACAGGAGGCGGAGAAGAAGGATGCCCCGGAGAAGGAAAACGGGAGCGTCATTCTCCTACAGGGGACGGAGGCTTAAATGAGGAGAATCAATTCTGAATTCCAGACGCTCCATATATCCGAAGAGGGGCATGAACTGTCCAACCGGGACTATTTCGGATATGTGGAGATGGATGATTTTGCCTGCTATGTGTTGGCGGACAGCCTGGACGAGGAGCCATCCGTGAACAGTGCCAGAATCGTGGTGGAGAGCGTCATCCGTGATTTTACGGAGGCGCCCACGATTAGGAAGCGAAGGCTAGGAAGATTTGTCCGGAGAGCGCACAGAGAGCTCTTAAAATACAGGGGTGGGATGCACCTGAAGGCAGCAGCTGTGGTGGTGGTGACAGACTACCGGAAATTCCGCTACTGCCATGTGGGAAACAGCCGGCTGTACTGGATCAGGAATACGAGAATCCTGGAGCGGACCCAGGATCAGTCCCTGACCCAGAACATGATAGAGCAGGGGAAGGTCCCCCTTGACGAAGCTGCAGCCCATGAAGAGCGCAACAACCTGTACTCCTTTCTGGGAGAGCGTGGAGCACCCAAGATAATGTTCTCCCGCAAGAGGAGGCTGGAGAACGGCGACCTTTTTGCGATTCTAACAAGAGGCATGTGGGAACAGTGCGGGGAACCGGACTTCCTCCAGATTGTGAACGAGGCAAAGGAGCCGAAGGATATTCTGGAGAAAGCCGAGGACTTCGTATTAAGGAGGCAGGAAGAGGGGCGGATTGACAATTATTCCCTGGCAGTGACATTTGTAAACAAGACATACCAGTCACCCAAAAAGCCGTGGCCTGTGAAGAAGATACTGATAGCAGCCATCCCAGTGATGCTGGTTGTGGCGGCGGTAGGAGTGGCGCTTGGGATA
Source organism: uncultured Acetatifactor sp. (assembly GCF_948601915.1). Taxonomy (NCBI): domain Bacteria; kingdom Bacillati; phylum Bacillota; class Clostridia; order Lachnospirales; family Lachnospiraceae; genus Acetatifactor; species uncultured Acetatifactor sp. The sequence goes on from NZ_CAPDXS010000046.1 coordinate 10,294, forward strand.
CGCCGCTATAACATCAGGAAAAGCACGGAAGCTATGCTTCAGCATATGGAGAGCGGAGAGGCATACATCAGCAGCGACAATTACCGTAAGGCGGCAGAAGAGTACGGAGAGGCAAAGACGCTGGCGGACAGCCTTGGATGCTCTGCAGAATCTATGGAATCGAATCGGTACGGAAGGCTAGCGGAGCAGGTGATGCTGGCAGATGAGGCGCTTACTGGCGGAGACTACAAAAGAGCACAGGAGCTGTTTCAGACGGCAAGAGCGATGGCCGTGGACAATGGAAATACAGGGCTCGGATATGTGGAAAAGCAGTTGGACAGAGCCGAGGAATACATGCATGTTTTCGACTTGATTGCCCAAGGAGAACGGAAGGAAGAGTATGGCAATCTGGAAGGCGCTATAAAAATGTACAGGGAGGCAAGGGAAAAGGCAGCGGCCTTATACTTTGCCGAGGGGAAGGCGGAGGCCATGGAACTGCAGATGGCAGCGGAGGAGAAGTTGGAGAAAGAGGAGATGGCGGACAGGGAACGCCTCCAGGAGCAGATTAGCGAGGCTGTGGCCGACATGGCAGTGGAAAACGAAAAAAAGTCGAACGATATGCAGAGCGCCATAGACTTGGAGAACCAGGGCAATGAGCTCCTCAAAGAGGGAAGCTATGAGGGTGCGATTACGTTCTACCAGGCTGCCCAGGCTATGTATGGGAAGCTGGGGATGGATGAACTGGACGAGGGAATCAACCAGAAGATCAATGCCGCAAGGGCCGGAATAGCAGCCAGGGAGGCAGCAGCTGCGGAAGCGGCTGTGGAAGAATGAAAAGGCAGGAGAAGAGCATGAGCCGGTATACATACACCCTGACGCCCCAACGGGCAGAAGAGGACAACCGTACTTACAAACAGAGCGAACTGGAGGGGATGACGACCTTCCGCCTCCGTGAAATCTGCAGAAAAGAACGTCTGGTGGTTCAGCCGGCCCAGTATGCTGAACATGAGAAGCTGGTGCGGCTAATCATGCGGTTCAGGGGACAGCGTGAGTACAGGCATATCAGGACAGTCTGCGAAGGTGGGACAGAGCGTCTCCAGGAATTCCTGAATGACTGCGGAATCAACTTTTTGGCGGAGCCCAAAGTGGAGATACCTGGTACAATCACGCTTTTCCGGGGCACAGAGGTGAACAGCCTGGACGGCTATCGGATAAAAGCGGAAACCGAGCTTTATGAGGGGAACCTTCTTCTGGTAGACGAATGTCTGCAGGTTTATACCTGCTTCTATATGGAGAGGGATAATGGAGAGATATACCTCCATAAAGGAGGGGATGTCCCGGTGCTGCCACTGGAGAAGCACCAGTATTTCATCCTGTATTTTCCGAATGAGGAATCATCTGAATTCCTGTACGATTGCTATTATGGAAACCGCATATCCGCACCGGCGTATATCGAGTGTGTCCGGATTCCCCTGCTTGATGTACGCGAAGAGGAGATAAGGGATGTGGACCTGCCTCTGGTCATTGATTTCGGAAGCTCCAATACCACTATGGGCATCTGCCTACCGGATGGGAGCATGAAGATTGCATCGGCGGGGGGCAACACGATTATACCCAGCATTATCCGGATTAAGGAGAAGCAGGGTGGAGGTGCGGAATTCTTATACGGATATGATGCGCTGATGTCAGGTGGCGGAGACTGTCAGGAAGAGGAGGCCGCGATTTTTTATGATATCAAGCGGTGGATAAGCGATGCAGAGCGGATAGAGAACGTAATTTTGCGGGACGGGTACAAATACAGCTTTTCCAGAAAGGAAATGCTGAAAGGATATCTGGACTATCTTGTGAAGATGGCCCGACAGCAGTTCAAGTGCAGCTTTACCAGCATCCAGCTTCTGGCGCCCATCCGTCAGAAGGAGAAATTCCGGAGGCTTTTCAAGGAACTGCTTGAAGGATATGAAGTGAGGTGCGACCTGGATGAGGGGATGGCGGTACTTTTCCACAGCATTCACGGCCTCCTGCAGAAGAAGGCTTATGAAGAACGCAGGAGCTACCATGCACTGGTGATTGACTGCGGCGGAGGGACCACGGATTTGACTTCCGGACGGTTCTACATAGAAAACAACCGGGTTTCATATATCATTGGACTGGAGACCCGGTATGAGAATGGGGATACCAATTTTGGGGGCAACAACCTGACATACAGAATCCTGCAGTTGATAAAGATTAAGGCAGCTGAGGAATCGGGGGTATTGAAGGCGGAACCTTTGAGTGGATTCGACAGCGGAGCTTTTTATGAACGATTGAATGGGCGTTATGAGCAGGCAGAGGGATGGTTGCCTACACGCTTCAAGGATTATGAAGAAAAGAGCAGGGAGCACTATTTCTTTGTGAAGAACAATTATTATTATCTGTTCGAACTGGCGGAACAGGTGAAAAAACGTTTTTTCCGGGCGCAGTTCTGCTATAAAATCAGGTTATCAACGGAAAAAGACAATGATATCTTTCTGGATAAGTGGAGACTGGCTATATGTACCGCTGGACGGTTTGAATATCTGCCAGGCCCTCTTGGATTCGACCTGCATTTGGATGAGATTGAGGAAATCCTGCGCCCTGACATTTATGGGCTGATGGAACGCTTCCTGGATCAGAAGTTCGAAGAGGGCGAACTGGCTGAATATGAGATGATAAAGCTGACAGGGCAGTCGTGCAAATCCCGGCTGTTTTTAGAGGCTCTGAAGCAATATGTTCCCGGGAAGCGGATTCAGAATACGAGACATGACGGGGAAGGGACGGAGTATAAAATGTGCTGCCTGGAGGGTGCGCTGGCGTATTTCCAGAACTGTCGGCTGGGATATATGAAAGTGAACGAAAACTATCAGGTGGGCAGCCTCCCTTACGAGATTATGGCATATACTCATGAGAACAGGGAAAAGCTTCTGGTGAGGAGAATGGATCCTGAGGATCATATAGGATACATCTCACGGTTCCATATCGGGAACCAACTGGATTTGTATCTGCAGGACGGACAGGGAAATCCGCTTAGAACCTATCATTTTGCATATGATGCATCGAAGTTCGGGCAGACCACCCAGAAAGAGATTGACCTTCTCTATGAAGGGACAGTGATTCAGGAGGAGACGGATACAATTCTGGAAGGTGAGACGAAATTCTTTGTGTGGATATCCAGAGAGCGTTGGGGGTTCGTGGTGCTTCCGATTCTGCGGGATCAGGAAATCCTGTACAGGGGGGAAGAGACCTTCTTCGACTTTGAAGATGACACATGGGAGCTGAATTTTTTTGATGGGAGAAAATAGGACGGCGATGGAAAATTCGGGCGGGACAGAAATAATCAGGGAGATGATTCAGAAAGAGATACAGTCTATCGGATGCCTTGAAGAGCGGGTGGCATTCAAAGGGCTGATGGAAGGGGTGTTCCTGTCCTTGTATGAAACGAACTGCAGGATGTATGAAGGACTGGAGAAGCGCATCGAGGAGGAACTGGCCTATGACCAGGAACGCTACCGTATACAGACGGGAATCATCGAGAAGAAATACCTGGATGTATCGCACCATCTTTTCTGCCCCATGGACGAGGAGGATCTGAAGGAGAGACGATATGGAGTGCCGGACATACGGAAGGCACTGGAGGAGACAGGGATATTTTCCTTGATGAAAGTGATGTTGTGCTGCGATTTCCTGGAGATTAAGAAGCTGTGGGAAATACAGCCGGTTTTTGAGGGGAGGATTTCCACGCAGCAGGGCAGCGAGTGGAAGATTGAGGTCCGTCTACAGGAGAACAGGCACTACCTGGACAGGATTGAGGGCTTGTACGAACTCTTTGTCAAAAATGGAATCCCCTGGAAGACGGTAAACGCGCCATATCTTTACAAGATGGCGGATATGGTGTTGACAGGCCTGCCGGAAGGGATTTCTGAAAACGAAAGGATTGAACAGGTGTCGATACGGTTCGGGGAATACAGCAGCATCATCCGCGAACACCTAGTGCCAGTATGGAATATCAGGAAACTGGAACTAGAGAGCACCGGCTTTCCAGTTCCATGTGGAGACCATAAGAGCTATGAGCATACAGTTTCCCTGCGCTCCTTTGGTGGGGAGAACGCGTACCTGGCAGGCGGAGACAGGATGATTCGGAGCGTCAGTCAGAGCGGCGAGCGGCTGCGCATCGTCAGCGAGACAGGAGAAGCGAGGAAATGGGACGTCTTCATGCTGCGGTCATCCAGAGAGCATAAGATTGACCGCTACACTTACCCGTTGATGCAGAACGGAAGGGCGGAGAGCTTTGCGGAAAGATACCAGGGTAGATGGGCTCCGAATATCCGTACAAAGACGGAGCTTTCCCATTTCCTTAAGGGTTTCGGGATGGAAGGCTATGTGAGGTACCAGGGCTGCAGCGTGGAGGAAGCGTTCCCGGACGGAAAAGAGACCTATCCCCTGAATTCCTTTATCGAAGACGAGATACGGAATCCGGAAGCTCAGAAAAAGCTTGTCCTCTTCTTCAGGAAGGGAGAAAAGGAGGGGTGGCTTCAGCGTGACGTCATGAGTTTCCTGACCGCGGAAGTGCAACGGGTCTATCCAGAATATGACTGCGGAGGGGTGCTGCTATGAGATACCTTTGGGAAGCGATGCTCGCGGCACAGGACAGGCTGCGGGAAGCGGACATACGGTTTGTACATATGCCTGGCAGCGCCTACATGGAGCTGTCTCTGCCGTACCTGAACCAGGATCTGCCTGATAATGCGGAGGGCAGCACAGGGGAGACTGTCATCGGGGTGAATGCATATTACCGTTTCTATTCCATTTTCAAGGACATGTTTCTGCCGGATCGGAAAGAATTCCCGGCACTAAGGGACAGCCTGGCCAATCTGATTCTCCATATGCTTGCCCAAAACGACATGCTCTCAGGGATGACGAAGGACGATTTCTACAGAAAGATGCTGGCAGGGGAAGTGGTACAAGGTGGGTTCGGAGAGACGGCAAGGGACGTGTTCCTGGATATGGACAGGGAAGAACAGGAAGTGCTGCTTGGCGGATGGCTCAGGAGCTTCAGGGTGGGAAGCGCCCTGCCGATTTTCCTGGACATGGTACATGGCCTTGTGGATGACAGCATTGTATACTGCAACAATGATGACAGGGAGGAGATACTGGTCTATACGCCGCTTAAGAAGGAGAGGAAGCTGGAACGTAGAATGGCATTTTTGGTGGACACGTTCCTTGACATAAAGTATCATGTAGAGATTTTCTATGAACATCATTTCGGAATCATAGGGATAGAGGAGACAATGCGGATTGGGGAGACGGCTATCTGCTAGGAGGTAAAGAAATGTTCCAGAACATCTGCCCGCTCTTTGAAGAGAAACGGGTGCTGAAGAAAGAAATGCTGGAAAATCTCAGGGATTATCCAAGAGACCTATTTGATATACAGTACCGTGAATATAGCGATGGGATTCTGGCCGGATGCCGGCTTGAAGCTGATGGGGCAGGGATAGTGGTACAGCCGGGAATCCTGCGCCATAAAGGGATTCTATATGTCCTGAAGGATGCCTATAGAATACCTTGCAAAGCAGACGGCAAGCTTATTTACCTTAAGGTTCGCTTTATGGATAAAGCAATCGGCAGTGGGCAGGAAGAGTATTTGTCGCAGGTTTATGCAGACGACGCGGTGCCGGACTCTGACAGTGAGATGGAGCTAGGCCGCTTCAAGCTGCAGCCGGGAGCGCGGCTTAGGACCGAATACACGGATTATTATGACTTTGCCACGGAATTCGACACGGTGGGGCGCATCCATGTGCCATATGCGGCACCGGGAGGCAGCAGCATTTGGCCATTCATCCTTCAGCGCTATGCTGCAGCCCTGGCAGAAACAGCCACGCAGAATCCATGGGACTGCGCTTTCTGTCTGAACAGCCTGCAGATGGAAGAGGCAATGCCTTACAGGGAAATCCGAGCCTATCTGAACGCGAGGCTAGGCCAGTCAGAAGAATATACGAACGAACAGATTTATACCGCATTGAGAAGCATTTTACAGGAGGCGGAAGGAAAGAAGGAGCGCCCGGGAAAAAGAACGGACAGACCCCAGGGGATGCTCATGTTGTAGTAGCTGGAAAAGGAGACGGCAAGGCATGGATAAAGCAGGCATGGAGATGGATCTTGCTATCGCGTTATTTGTGAAGGAGCAGCAGGAGAGGGCGGAGGAGGAGAAAAGAGCCCGTATCTGGGAAAAAATCGACCCTAAGGCAAGAATCAAATATACGGTGGAAGAGCTGGCGGAAGGAATCAGGAAAGGGGAGCTGTTCCTGTACACCTTGAAGATGGAATTTACTCCCAGAGAGGTGCTGGCGGGGCGCTTTATCATGCCCTATATCAAGGATTTCTTCGATATGGAGGTAGACAAATCGGAGGCGGTTATCCTCTTGAGCAATAAGAGGAAGGTCTCCGCCAGCATTTCGGATGTGCCCTGTAGAGAGGTGGCTCAGCCGCTGGATGAGTGGGTCTCCCAGACAAAAGAGATGATGGAAGAGAAACATCTGCGCATCAAACCTGTCAGGAAAAAGAGCCTTGGGAAGATGGAGTATTTCTGCTTCACCCTTCCGACAGCGGAGGGACGCCTGTACAATGTGGCGTTTCGGCTGCAAAAAGGAGACAGGCTCTATACAGGCGCATTAAACTGTCCGGTGGAGGAGCAGGAGGGCATGGGGCTCCTACTTGAGGCGATAGTGCATATCATATGGGAGATGAACGGCCAGGAAGGAGGACCGGAGGATGGCGGCAATTGATTATGAGAGTCTTTGCCTGATGCTTGGCGATACGAGGCTGCGCATCATCAGCCTTGCGGTAAGCGAAGGGGTCGGTAGGCATGGATACCTGACCGCAGAGGCAGAAACGGGAGTGGAGGAGAAGGACTACCTGCTATATGAAGAAAAAGGGAATGTGGCACTGTACGCTGTCATGGACGGTTCTCCCAGGCTGCTGTTCAGCGGAAGCCTGACGAGGATGGAAGTGCATACGGCAGGCGGCCGATGCGAGGTCCAGCTTAAGGCGGCGACCTGGAGCAGCAAAATGGATGCCGATGTGAGGAACCGTTCCTTTCAGGATACGGCAATGACATCGCGGCAGCTAATCAGCAAGGTGATGGAACCATATCCTCAGAAGCAGCTCCTGTTCTCCATACCGGATGTGGAACTGGGGCGGATAGCCGTACAGTATCAGGAGACGGACTGGGCGTTCCTGAACAGGCTCCTCTCAGGGTTCGGTTCGGCCCTTTGTGTGGACAGCGCCGCACAAGGCATCTGCCTGCGGGCCGGGCTGATGGACACGGAGGAGGACGCGGACTGGGATGCCCTGCCATATACAGTGTCCCGGGACACTGCACCTGCGGACGTGGAAATGAAGCTGAAGGGCCAACTGTGCTACAGGGTGGAGGCGTATGATGTTTTTCCGCCAGGGGAGAAAGTACGGTTCCATGAAAAAGATCTGTATATCGGTAGGGCAGAAAGGGCTGTTATAGGAGGGCTGTTCGTCAGCACCTATTTCTTATATTTCGGTGAAGGGCTTGCCGTCTCCAGATATTATAATCCGTATTTGACAGGAGTGTCCATCAATGGCTATGTGCAGTCGGTCAAACGCGACCGTCTGCGGGCAAGGCTGGAGACCGATGCGCTGACTGGTGGGAAGAAGCAGTATTTCTTTCCGTTTTCAACGGTGGCGGCATCTCCAGATGGAAGCGGATGGTACTGCATGCCGAAGGAGGGGGACATGGTGAGGGTCTTCTTTCCGACATGGGATGAAGGTGATGGATACGCCATTGCCAGCATCAAGGGGGAATCTGCACCGACAAAGGACAGCCCGGTCTGGGACACTGATTTAAAGGACATAACCGCTCCGGATGGCAAGACAGTCCGCTTTATCAAAGACGGGATACAGGTCTCCACAGCAGGAGGGAAGGCGGCGGTAAGGCTGACCAATGACGGTAAGGCTGAAATCAAGGCAGACGAGGAGAAGGACATACAAATATGGGCTGAAAACGAGATACTGTTTACGGCGCAGGAGGCAATGGTAGTGGCCGCAGGAAGGAAAATCGAGATTGAGAATAATTCGGGCGGCAACATCACGATGGAGCGGAATACGATTGAGATTGAAGCATCCATCATAAAGAACAATTAGCGGAGGGACAGGATGTACAGCTTGCATGATGTGGAGGTCGTAGGACTTGACCTGGGGAAGATCCTGGAGTGTGAGATAGAGTCCCAGATAGGGGAACACAGTACGCTGAGCCTGCATGTACTTATAGACGATGAGGAGTTCCTGTATGGGATACCGGACTGCAGGGAAATAGAAGTCATCCTACAGGGCGGAAGTACAGCGGAATCCCTTTTTTCAGGCATAGTGACTGCCGTCAGCATGAATGAGGATGGGCAGGTAAAGACAGCCTGGATTGAAGGAAAGAGCCGGAGTTGGCTCCTGGATCGTGAAAAGCATTCCCGATCATTTCAGGATGGGAGCATGGGATATCGTGCGCTTGTGAAGGAAGTGCTGAAGGGATATAAAGGGCAATATGATGAGGGTTCTTTGCGCTATGTCCCGACAGACCGGGAGATTGGGGTGCCGCTAGTCCAGTATGAGGAGACAGACTGGGCTTTCCTGAAAAGGGTGCTGTCGCGGGAAGGAATCACAATCACTCCCGACAGCCGGGGGGAAGGAAAAGGAATATTTGCAGGAGCCCCTTGCGTTGAAAGCGGCAAAGTCCCATTCCGTATCGTGGAGGCAGAGAAGGACATGGGAAGCTACTATGCCTTAAAAGCGTGCGGTAGGAGCGTCCATGCGGCGGAATTTACAAAGTACAAGATTGCCTCAGAACATCTTTTGGGGATTTTTTCAGAGGTTGAGATAGAGGGGCATCCTTATTCCGTATATTCGTACCGGTATTCCTTTGTGGGACATGAGATGGAAGGCCTGTATAGCCTACAGAGCCCTGAAGGTCTTACGGTAGTTCCTTCCTACCCTATGCAGCTGATTGGTGCGGCCATGGCGGGGAAGATTACGGCCGTGTCTGGAACAAAGGTGCGCGCTGCACTGAAAATCGATGGGGGACATACGGAGCGCGCAGTCCACTGGTTCCCTTACTCCACACTATCCGCCTCGCCTGATGGGAGCGGTTGGTACTGTATGCCGGAAATAGGGGACAGCGTGATGATATACTTTCCGTCCAAGCATGAGGAAGAAGCAGTCGCCCTGAGCGCGGTGAGCAACTATATGGCTCCGAAGGGCGGCAGGGACCGCATGGCAGATCCGAACAGCCGTTACCTCAGGAACAGGTTCGGACAGGAGCTGATGCTGTGCCCGGAATATGCGAGACTGTCCTGTGGTGGGGAGACATCGCAGGTGACGGTTCTCGATAGCGGGAGGATTGACATAGTCGCCCGGGACAAAGTGACGGTGGAAGCCCAGGAGACGATATACCTCCATGCGGAAGAGGATGTGTCCTTCAGGATGGCAAATAAGTTTGAGGCGGACAGCACAGACGGCGGACAGCTGATATGCTATGAAGACAAGGTCTATATGAATGGAACGAAGGTAAGGCAGGACTAGCCAGGAGGGGACGGATGGACAGGGCAGCGGCATTGCAGGAATATCGGGATGCGGTACAGGAAAGACGGGCAGAATTCAGGAAGGACATGGCGGCGTATTTGGCAGGGCAAGGGGATGAGCTTGAGGATGTCGTCAGGACAGCCATGAAGCTGGTGGGAGAGCAGATGGCAGAGACAGGAAAGGAATATGTGTGCACTTTATGCATTTCCCTATTGAAGACGGATCTGATAAGCGGCAGATACCGTTTCATGTGCCATGGCCTTGACATGCGCTGGTATCTGGACGATGAGCCCGTTGAAGTGTACGTGGAGGACAGAGAGCTCTTAGCGCCTCTCCGGCAACTGTGGGGCGTACTGGAACAGGAGAGGCAGGGATATGGAGGTGCGGTGAATGTCTATGATGCCCGGAACCTGCTCTTTGAAGAGCTTCCATACATAGATGCCACTATCTGCAGCATACTCCGGTGGCGGCTGCGGGACTGGGAGGAAAAGGGGATATTTGATTCTGTGCCCCGCTCGCCTTACTGGATGCTGAAATGGGGGGAATACCGCGACAGGACTGAGATACTGGTTCAGACAGACAGGGTGGAAAAGGATGCAACAGCCTGGAAGACAGAGGTGGCGAATGCGGCACATGAACCAGAGGCACTGATATTCAGCTACTGGTATCGGGGAACCTGCGGGGGAAAAGATTGCAAAGGACTGGACATGAGGTTCTCCACATTTGAAGAGGCCTTATTGGACGGCGTTGCGTTCCTGGAATGCAACCTGGAGGGGAGCAGGTTCAGGAAAAGCACGCTGTCACGATGCTGTTTTGACGGCAGCAACCTCCGTGGGGCAGACTTCAGGGGATGCAGTTTTGAGGGGACATCCTTTGCAGGGGCCAATCTGGAAGCGGCAGTATTTCCTGCGGAAAGCGTCCCTTTCTTGGGAATCGGTGCGGAACAACTACAGGTAATCCTTTTGGACAGGGGGGATAAGGCATGAGATATTTCTTCATCACACAGGATACTGAGCTGCCCTGTGCCATACGCTACCGGGATATCGACATCACAGGTGGGAGGTACCTGTTCTCAAGGGAGGACAGCGGGCGTCTGAATGAAAATGTGGTGCTGTATCTTGCAGGGGATGGCCGGGAAGCGGCATGGGATTTTCTGCAGCGCCCGGTGACGATGTTCTCCAAAAGGCTGAAGGACATCCTTGACGCATATGAACCGGGGCTGTTCTTTCATGACGTGGTGCTGATCCATAAGGAGAACGCCATACAGCTCAGATATGTTCATACACTGATGGAGCAGATAGACGCAGTGGGCAGCGGGACTGAGTATTATCCCAACGGCACAGTGAAGCGCCTAATCCTGGACAGGGGAAAGGTCGGGGGTCATAACCTGTTCCTGCTGGCAGGCAGACAGAGGAAGGATCCGGTGGCCAGCCTTGCGCTAGTGGAGAGCCTTCTGCGCCGTGGGGCAGTGGGGATTAAGTTCGAGGAAGTGGAGGTGGGATGAATGGCGGACACGGATTTGTTGAAGCTGGAGGAGGCGCAGAACAGCGCCCTGGAAGAATTCTATTCAGCCATGGAGGCATTGGAGGAGGCGCAGAAGGAAAGGGAAGAAATCGAAAATGCTACCCCGAAGTCGCTGATTGCCATCTTGTTAGAAAGCAAAGAGCACTGGGACAAGGTGGACGCGGCAAAAGAGAGGGAAGAGAAGGCGATGGAGGCCTATGTGGCTGCAGCTCAGAAAGCGCAGGATGCCATAGATGATGTGGAGGAGAAAAAGGAGGAGCTGCGGGAGCAGCGCGAGGAGGACATCTCCTACGTGGTGAACTGCGCCAAAATCGAATGCCCATTCGGCCTGCGGGACAGCTATCTGACTATGAATGAGACCCATGGAGTCTATACACGGCAGATCCCGCAGACGACGATATGCGATACCGTCCTGGATGAGAACATCATAAACTTCGGAGGCTGCAGGAGCAGAGAGAACCCGAGCCTGCTTGCAGCGGCGGAAGCGGCAGTAGAGGCCGCAAAGAAGCAGATTGAAGATGAGGGCGGATGGTTTGACAAATTCACGGATTTTGTTGTAGGGCTGTTCGTCAAAGACCAGGAGATTGATGTGACGGACAGCTTGCTGGAGCAGTGCATAGGTGAATGCAAGGCATGCTTTGACACGAATGCCAGATGGGAGTCGGGGCATGAGAAGGTGTATGTGAACGGGGAGCAGGTGCTCCTCCGCAGATGCAGCCTGACATGCAACTATGGCGGGCAGGTCACTATATTGCTGTCCGGACAGCCGGAATAGGAGGGAAATCATATGGAGCTTGTCTATCAGGGCCTTAGAATCCGGCTCCCCCTGGATGGGGCAGTCAGGGTAGAATCGTTCGTCATGGTTGCCGCCCTGAACGAACATGCATGGGTGGAACTGGAAATCCTCATGGCGGAGGAGGACGTTGTCCCTGCTGTCTGCGGCATATCGGACGGCGATGGCATAGAGGTATACGGAAACAGGGAAGAGCTGCTGTTCGCGGGAAAGGTTATGGATGCCAGGATGCTGCTGAAGCGGGGGCTCAGATTCCTGTACATAAAGGCTGCCTCCTATACCGTGGATTGGAACTTTGCACCTGTGAGCCAGAGTTTCCTGAACCTTGATGCGACCTATAGGCAGGTGATGGAGAAGGTTCTGGCGAATCAGCCCGGGGCGGAGATTAAGGACTGCGTGACCGGGGGAGCAAAGATACAGGATTTCCTCCTCCAATATGAAGAAAGCGATTGGGAATTCCTTGTCCGCCTTGCGAGCCATTTCGGGACATTCCTGGTGCCGGATTGCCGTGCAGGTCATGGGAGGGCGTACTTCGGGATTCCTGACCTTGGAGAGGAGCACGTCCTGAACGGTGCAGAATACCGTGAAATCAAGGATCTGGACAGGCATGGCCGCACAGGGGGTGCAGCGGGAATGCCGTTCCAGGAGGGCATGGAGTGGGAGGCCGTTTCGGGTGAAGACATCCCGCTGGCTGCAGGGATTCGTTTCTGTGGCATCAGCACAGTGGTCACCAGGATACGGTATGAGGCTGTGGACGGCGGACTGGTGCGCTCCTATGGGCTGCGCCGCAGAAAGGGGCTGCTGTGTAGGCGGCTGGTGAACCTCCACATCTGCGGCATGAGCATCCCGGCGACGGTGAAGGAGCGTTCCGGCAGCTGCGTCCGCGTCCATTTCCACATCGATCCTGTGCATGACACCTCCCCGAATGCAAGATACTTCGCCTATGCATTAGAGAGCAGCCTGCTCCACTGCATGCCGGAGGTGGGCAGCTGTGTCCATATCTATTTTCCCAGTGCGGAAGAGAAGGATGCCATGGCAGTGCATGCCGTCCGTATGGGAGGGGCTGCCTCCTCTGGGTACGCCCAGAACCCGGATACCAAGTCCTTCACCAATAAGAATGGTGCGGAATCTTTCCTGGGGAAGACGGAGGCGGGCATCTCCGCAGACGGGAAGAAGCAGACGAGCGTCATCCTGGATATCGCCGGCAATGTATCCGTGAAGGGTACGAACATAGTGATAGGCGGAGGGAAGTATGTCTCTGTAGGGTATCCCGTGGGGCCGGGGGGATCCTATACAAAGGACATCGTCATGGAAGCCGGGAGCCTGCTGTTCTTGATTGGCAAGGAAGGGCCGGGCATTCTGCTGACGGAAGAGGCCAGGGCATTTGCCGAATTCCTGCGGTTTGAGGCATCCGACAGGTCATTGGCTGACCCCTGTGCGGACTACATCCTGAACCAACTCACGGAGGGGGACATACAGGCAAGGGCAGAGATTAACGGCGGTGCCGCTGCGCAGCTGGTGCAGAAATATGAGGAGGGGCGCGCGCTGATTGTAGAGGGGCTGGGCCGGGGCTTGTTTACGGTAGTTACGGTGGCCGTTGCGGTGGTAGGGATAGTGTCCACGGGTGGCCTTGCCTCGCCAGCAATCATAGGTGCGGCGACAACGGTACTGATAGGCACGACAGAGATGGCCTTTGCGGCTTCAGATACAGCGGAGGGCATCGACTGCGTGGCCGGATCCCGGACAGGGAGCTTGGACATGGGGTTCAACCCCCTTCGAGACGGACTCGGATGGAGCGCTGAGAGCTACTATTTCTGGAATCAGGCATCACAGATAGCCTTTGGCGTGGTGTCCTCCTGGACCATAGGGAAGGAATTCAACATATTGGGAAAGATGTATGACCCCATCGCGTTCCCCTGTGAGAGCCAGAAGCTCAAGAATCTCAAGACAGCCATCCAGATAGGCGGCAACGTATTCAACGGCATGGTGAACAACCTGGCGACCAAGGGGAAGATAGACCCCTTCGGCCTGATGGCGGACATGGCAATCGGCATGCTGCAGGGCCAATTGGGCACCAGTGTGAGGGATGAGATTCTCGGGATTTTTGGCCTTGGAGACAGCAGGCTGGCCACCGCAATCGCAGGCACCGTTGTGGACACCGTTATAGACTGGGGCATGAGCGACCTGCTTGGGCAGGACTTCGATCTGTTGGGGAGCCTGGGCAGGAACAGCGCTGCGAATATCTTTGCCGCTTTCGTGCCAGATCCGGTGGACGCCGTGACGGGAGCATACATCATCAACACTACGGACTTCATCCTGGCCAGCCTGCCTACGGCCATGAAAGTGGGGAGGCGTTACTGCTCCATTTCAGGGAAGGACTCCGTCTTTGGCAGGGGCTGGAGCTTCCCATATGCCAGCCGGATTTACCGGGATACGGGGGACATGGTACAGCCAAGGATTCATCTGGAAGCTGTCACAGGGCATTCCCTGTGCTTTGAGAAGCAGGGGGACAGATGGATAAGCCAGTGCAGGGGGACGGGCAGGTTCTCCATGGAGGTGAGGGACGGTGAAGGCTTTCCGGAAAAAGAGACATTCCTGCTCACAGATGTAGTGGAGCATACGCTGAGTGCCTACGACAGGCAGGGAAGGCTCTCCTATGTGGAATATCCCAATGGAATCCGTACCGTGCTTGCTTATGGCGAAGAAGGGCTGGAGCAGATTGTCACGCCAGTGGGGAATGTGTTGGAAGTGGTCTGTGAGGAGGGGCACATCCTGCAGATTACGGACGAGATTGGGCGTAGGACGCAGTACAAGTATAAGGATGGCTGCCTGACGGATGTTGTGCATACTGACGAGGGCATCACCCATTACGAATATGATGAAGGGGGACGCATCAAATCTGTCACCGACCAGAACGGCAGCCGGTATCTGGAAAATGAATATGACGAGAAAGGGAGGATTGTCCGCCAGTGCTTCACTAGCGGTGTGTACCAGACATTTGCCTATGACGATGCCCACCGAAGGAACACGGTCTATTTCAGCGAGAGCGGGAAAAGGGAGGTCTATGAGTACAATGACCAGCTCCTGGTGGAGCGCACTGTCTATGATGACAGTACGGCCACGACATGCATCTATTCCGATGACAACATGAAGACATCGGAGACCAGCAGGCAGGGACACAGGAAGGAATGGGAATATGATGGCTTTGGACGGGTTGTGCTGGAAAAATTCCCGGACGGCTATCAGGTATGCCATGAGTATGACGGGAACCATGACATGGTCCGGACATGGGACACGGATGGGTGCGAGTCTCTGCTCACATATGACAGTGCCCACAATTTGATACTCCTTCGAGAAAAGATATCCGAAGGGAGATGGAGGGAGACTTCGAAAGCATATGATTCTATGGGAAGATGCATCCGGGAGAAGGATGCCCTGGGGAATGAAACGGTAAAGGAATATGGATTGAATACAGTCTATCCAGTCCGTATAGTTACTCCCAAAGGGGAGGAGACGGACTATGGGTATGATATTGTAGGGCGCCGGATGTCCATCAGCAATGCATATGGGACAGTGGAGCTGGCGTATAATTCCAGGAATTTTGTCACCAGGCGCACAGACGGAGAAGGATATACCAGCCATAGGTTTTATGACCGCATGGGCAAACTGACAGCGTATTATCCTCCAGTGCAGTGGGAGAGAAAAGAAGGGGCGCATGAATACCGCTATGATTTTATGGAGCGGCTAGTGGACACAATCACCCCATTGCAGGAACACAGGAGAGTGTTCCGGAATTTTGATGGGAAGATTATAAATAAAGTCCATCCTGTAAGCTATGCCCTTCATGGAGAAGGGGGCGAGGGAACCCGTTATGAATACGATTCTAATGGGAACTGTATCCGGACAATCCATCCAGACGGAGGTGTGGAGCGACGTTTCTATGATGCTGATGGCAACATGGTGAAGCAGGTGCTGCCGGAGTCTTATGACGCTGTAGCAGACGACGGAGCGGGATACCGGTATGTCTATGACTCCTGCGGACGACTGGTAATGGTGCAGGATTCTGAGGAAAACACCCTACATATCTATGAATATAATGGCCATAGCCAGGTCGTCAGGGAAGTGGACGGAGAGGGGAAAGAGACGCTGTATGCTTATAATGGCATAGGGCTGAAGACCCGGGAGCAGACCAGCATCAGGAAGGATGGCGACACGGCCTATTACCGTGTGATTTGCTATGCCTATGACAGCCAGGGGAACAAAGTGGAGGAGGCATACGGGCAGCAGGAGGTGATAGAAGGAGGGGAGCCGGAAAGCTGGCACAGGATTGTCTTCTCCTATGACCAGAACAACCGCCTGGTAGTGGTGGAGGACGGATACGGGGCGCAGGTGCGCTATGATTATGACTGCCTTGGGAACGTGGTGCTAGAGGAGAAGGTGGTCGAGGAAGGGATTCGGAGCACCGTCCGCTATGCCTACAACAGGAACGGCTGGCGCATCCAAAAGACGGAAGAAATCCAGGGCAACGGCGAAGTGAAGTCCGCGACCACCAGGTACGGGTATGATGCCAACGGCAGCCTCGTGAAGCAGACGACCCCGAAAGGGTGCGAGATATCCTGGAGATATGACGCAGACGGGCGGCTGGTGGAGGAAAGGGCAACGGACAGGAGAAACGGCATCGACAGGCGGGTGCAGTATGCCTATGACGAAGCCGGGCGCATCCTGAAGAGGACGGTACTGGGGGCAGACGGGGAGCGCTTGGAGTCTGGCTTTGGGTATGACCTTAAGAATCGCCTGACCTGTAGGACAAATCCCGGCGGGGCCGCAGCGAGGTATCTTTACGATTGGAACGACAGGATTTTAAAAGAAATCGGGGCGTATTGTACGGAGACGGAAGGGTCAGAGGGCATGGGGACCGCCTATGCCTATGACAGCCGGGGGAACCGCACCCGCATCGTCAACGCCCTGGGGGAGACCGTGCAGGAGCTGTCCTACAACCTCAACAACCAGGTCGAGGAATGGAAAGATGCCTACGGGAACTGGACGGGCTTCATCTATGGGCTGGACGGGCAACTAGCAGAGGTACGGCGGGAAAGCGGAAGGATGGAAGGGGATGCGGCAGACCATGGCCCCGCCCCGGCGCAGCGTGTTCTGCAGCAGTATGAATACGGCGCCAACGGGCAGATAACCGGAATCATTGACGGGAACCAGGACAGGAAGGAGTACGGCAGGGACAGCTGGGGAAGAATCACCGCTGTCCGCTATGCCGATGGCACAGAGGAAAGATACTGGTATACCCCTACAGGGAAGATAGGCAGGACGGCTGACGGGAACGGCAACATCGTGCAGTACCGCTACAACAGTCTTGGGAAGGTCAGGGAGCGCATCGACCAGCTGGGCTATAAGGAGACGTTCCAGTATGATGAGGAAGGGAATCTTGCCCTGCATGTGGATCGGGACGGGAGGCGGTTGCAGCGCAGATGCAACATCTTCGGCAGACCGGTATATGAAAAGGCCGTGGACGCGGAAGGGAAGAACCCCTGCATCAGCACATGGTATTACGACAGCATAGGCAGGGTAGTCCGTGCGATGAGCAACGGGCATTCCTATGAGTATGTGTATGATGCATGTGGCAATCTGAAGGAGAAGCGCTCCTCCGGACGCTGCCTGGTCTCCTATGCCTACGACAGGGTCGGGCAGATAAAGGAAATCAGAGACCCGGCGGGGGTATGTACCTGTTATGAGTACGACATTATAGGGCGGAGGAGCCGCATCCATAATGGAACTGGACTGGATGTGCAGTATGGCTATGATGCATTGAATCGTATCAGGAATATACGTTATGGCAACGGCGTTGAGACGAGCTATGCGTATGACGGGGATGGAAACGTCAGCCATCTGGAGACAAAGGTAGGCGGAGACATACTGTTCTCTTTTATGTACCAGTATGATGGTAATGGAAACCGGACAACGAAGATAGGTAGACAGATGAGGGCTGCTGCTCCTGGCTGCATGACGGAAGGGAGCAGCGCGCTGGACATATCCTATCAGTATGATGCGCGAGGGCAACTCCTGGAGGAGCGGCGGAACGGCGCGTCTGTCTGTTATGCCTATGACAGGGCGGGGAACCGAATCTGGAAAGGGGATGTGTCAGGGGAGACGGCTTACCATTACAATGAGAAGAATCAGATGCTCTCTGCCGAGGGAAAGGATGGAAGAAAATGTTTTACTTATGACAGACAGGGGGGTATACTAAAAGAAGAGGATTCATCGGGTGTCCGCAACTTTGCTTATGATAGTAGGCACAGGCAGACAAGGATAGAAGAGAGGCGGTTTGTAAAGAATGGAGCCGGGAAAGTGCAGGAGAACAGGTATGATGTAGAGAACCTGCGCTTTGAGCTGCTAGAGGACGGGAGGCGCACCAGTTTTGTATACCATAATGGGGTGCTTCTGCATGAAGAAAGGAGGGGAGAGGGACATACCAGCTTCTGCCTGAACACAGGGATAGATGCATTCCAGAGAGGGCAGGAGGTATACTACATTCACCAGGATGAGCAACTGGGGACGGCGCTTGTTACCGATACGGAAGGAGACTTAACCAACAGTTATTGGTATGATGCCTTTGGAAATGGACTGGAGAGCCTGGAGCAGGTTCCTAACCGGATATGCTATACAGGGCAGCAGCTTGATGGGCTGACAGGTCAGTACTACCTGAGGGCGAGGTACTACAATCCTGCATTTGGGCAGTTCATGCAGGAGGATGTGTACCAGGGGGATGGGCTGAATCTGTATGTGTATTGCGGAAATAATCCTGTGGTGTATTATGATTCTAGTGGGTATTCGGCAACGGATATAAAAAATAGTGATGATTGTCCACCTGAGGGGTATTTTGGTGGGGATGGGGACGAAGAAAATGCGAATCAGTCGAAACGCCTTGTGAATATTAATGATTGTACAGCGGAAGATCTTAGTGACCCAAATGTTATAATATATGGGACATATGGGGAGTTATCAAATAATGGAATTATAGATAGTCATCATTTATTACAAAATGCTGCAATGCGTGACGTAGAGGGATATGATAGTGGAGAGGCTCCTGCAATACAAGCATCTGGTCCTTCAACATTAATAGGCAGTGAACATTATAATTTAACTTATGCTCAATCGCATGCGGAGAAGGCAGGAACATATGGGATAGAAAAGGAAATAGGAATGAATGCAGCTACGAAAGAATTTGATTTAGATGATTCAAATAAGTCTATTTTAAGTGAGTTTATTGATAGGTATTTTAAAGGTAAACTACATCTGGACGAAAATTCGCCAACAAGGGTTCCGGGAAATCGACATCACTTAAAGTGAAGGAGGTCAGTTATGAACAATATATATGAAATATGCAATAAAATAGTCACATGCTTGCAAAATGAGGATTACGATTTTCTTAATGAACATAATGCATTATGCAGGGTTTCAGAAGAAGATATAAAGAGGGTTATATATGAATATGGAGGTCATCTTTCATTAATCCCTAATTTGGCAGATGATATGTGTATATATATGTATAATGATAAATCAGGAATGAAAATAGATTTGGATTTATGGATGGATGGGAAGAGAAGTGATTTGACATTACAAGTTGAAATAAAATTTGATGAAGATGATAGAATTAATAGTTATAGAATATTAGATCTTTTGGTGATGTAAGGAAAACAAGGAGCATCTTTTTATGACCAAGGAAGAGGTAATAATTTCATTAAGTTTTCATTCGGGGCGAAATTCGGACATTAGCGATTCTAGATGGATAAATGACTTTTTGGTTCTTTAAGAAAGTTTAATTAGACAGGTAAAAGGGATATATGTGCTAGGATTTTTACAGCCTATACAGACTACAGAAGGCCAGCCTTATATCTGGCATTAAGGTGTATGCAAATGCCCATGAGCATAATCCAAAAGGAAAAATGATTCTTTCCTCGTATCATCAACTGCTACAGGAAATAATCATTCAGGACGCGGTCATTGCCCCTCTCACAGGCAATCTGTTCACTGTAAATGTCCTTGTACAGCTGTGTGCCTTTTGGAATGCGGGGGAAGACCGTGCAGGAGCTGTCCTACAATCTGGACGGCCAGGGCACTGAACGAAAGGATGCCTACGGGAACCGGACGGGCTTCATCTATGGGTTGGACGGACAGTTGGCAGAGGTGCGGCGGGAAAACGGAAGGCTGGATGGGGCAGACCATAGCCCTAGCTCAGGGCAGCGCATCCTACAGCAGTATGAGTACAGTACCAATGGGCAGATAACCGGAATCATCGATGGGAACCAAAACAGGAAGGAATATGGCAGGGACATGCACATGCTATGAGTATGACGTCCTGGGGCGGAGGAGCCGCATCCATAATGGGGATGGGCTGGACGTGCGCTACGGCTATGACGCGCTGGACCGTATCAGGAGCATCCGCTATGGCAACGGCATGGAGACCAGGTATGAGTATGACGGGGACGGGAACATCGGCCGCATGGAGACGAAAGCAGGGGAAGAGGTACTGCTCTCCTTTGCATACCAGTACGACGGCAACGGGAACCGGACAGCGAAGACAGGGAGCCAGGTGAGGGCTGCTGCTCCTGGAAACATGACGGAAGGGAGCAGCGCACTGGACATATCCTATCGGTATGACGTGCGCGGGCAGCTTTTGGAAGAGCGGCGGAACGGCGCTTCTGTCTGCTATGCCTATGACAGGGCAGGGAACCGAGTCCGGAAGGAGGATGCATCTGGGGAGATATCCTACCATTACAATGAGAAGAACCAGCTGCGCTCTGTTGAGGGAAAAGATGGAAGAAAGCTGTTTACTTATGACAGGCAGGGGGGTATACTGAAAGAAGAGGCCCTGTCAGGCATCCGCAGCTTCTCCTATGACAGCAAGCATAGGCAGGTAAGGGTGGAGGAAAAGCTGTCTGTAGGGAACGGAACCAGGAAAGTGCAGGAGAACCGCTACGATGCAGAGAACCTGCGTTTTGAACTGCTGGAAGACGGCAGATGCACTAGCTTTGTGTACCATAACGGAGAGCTGCTGCATGAAGAGAGGAGGGAAGGAGTACAGACCAGTTTCTGCCTGGGCGTAGGGACAGATGCGTTCCAGAGGGGGCGGGAGGTATATTATATCCATCAGGACGAGCAGCTGGGGACGGCGATTGTCACTGGCAGGGATGGCGGTGTACTGAACAGCTACCGGTATGATGCCTTTGGGAACGGGCTGGAGAGCCTGGAGCAGGCTCCCAATCGGATACGTTACACGGGACAGCAGCTTGACGAGCTGACAAGCCAGTATTACTTGAGGGCGAGATACTATAATCCTATGTTTGGGCGGTTCATGCAGGAGGATGTGTACCAGGGAGATGGGCTGAACCTGTATGCGTATTGCGGAAATAATCCTGTGGTGTATTATGATTCTAGTGGGTATGCAGCATCAGATATAAAGATTAGTGGTGATTGCCCGCCTGATGGGGAATTTGGTGAGAATGAAGGGGATGAAGATAATAATTTTACCAGTTTGTCTGATTTAATGTCTTCGGAAGAGGCTGAGCGTTATAATGATTATTTTGTACAAGATGCTCCAGATACGGTGCCGCCTGGAGTGACAGAATTGAATGGAATACATATACATCATAATAATCTAACGGGGATGGACGAAATTCAACCATGGACAGCATATTATGATGAGTTTGGGAGAGTAATTGCCAGAACCGACTATAATGCAGGTAATAAAACCGCTGGCATACCAGATATTCATTATCATTTGTTTGAATGGGGCAAGGAATTTTCTGGCTGGAAAAGACCTCATGAATATGGTAGTCATTTGAAGGGAGAATATAAATGAAACAAGAACAAGTATATAAATTGTATGAAATGGTTAGAGCTACCGGGTATATCGAAACTCTTAATTTGAGCAGATCTATGGAGGAAAAAAGTGAGAAAGAGTATGCTATAACATTAGTATTAAGCACATGTCCTTATGAGAAAGACGACTTAAGAGTGGAATTAAAGTTTGATGAGGTTAAGGACTTTAAAATAGGTAATATTAATAATTTTTATAAAATATTTATAGAAGTAAGTGATGTATCAGAACGTCAATTAGAGGACATAAAATATATTGCTGAGGATGTAGAGCATAGTACAATTTTTGTTCAGTGCAATGAAATACAATATAAATATATATGATATGGTATACACAGGCAGATAAGGGTAGAGGAGAGGCTGCCTACAGGGAACGGAACTGGGAATGCTATTTTAAATGCGATTGGGACTGACGAAATAGGGAGGAGTTATCTGAAAGAATGTAATTCAGGAGATTAAGAATTGTCGCTTGGCGCGTGGTGATATACATATAACCATATTTGATTGCATAAACGGTTATATACAGAGGCATATGAACATGGTTATAATAATGGCGTACATAAGAGCAGTCATAACTGGAGGTACGCCATGGCCATGCATTTCGACAAAGAACTTATCAGCCCCAATATATCCAGGACCATACGGTTCACGCCAATCCTCTACGAATGGCTGGAGGAGATAAAAGACCGCGAAGGCATCTCTTTCAACCATGCCGTCCTACAGTGTGTCAAGAACTCCATGGAGGAAGACCGCAAGGATGGGACAGGGCCTGCTGGGAGCAAAGGCTGATGGCAGGCGGAGAAGAAATCCTTGCGGGCATCTGTGACGACAGCAGCGATGAGCTGGACAGGATAGAGGAGGCACTGCAGACGGGACTTGTGAAACTAGGGTCTCCGGCAAAAATCTGCTGTGCCAGGTTCCTGGATG
>NZ_CAPDXS010000047.1:0-14462 GCF_948601915.1 uncultured Acetatifactor sp.
GATCCAGTACTTTTTCTTGATTTCATGTAATTTTAAGGGGCTGCTGAATAGTTACTATGCACGAACATAAAGGGATTGAAGGAACATATGCAGTTCAGGGTAAATAAGGACGGAGAGGAGGAAGCAGATATGTGCAAAGCGCTGAGAGAGATTGTGGAGGAAGCGGAGAAGCAGGGGGTGCGTAAGGGTGTAAAACAAGGCAGACAGCAGGGCAGAAGGCAAGGCAGAAGGCAAGGGGAAGAAATCCTCGGACAGCTGGTGGGCAGGCTGCTATCGGAGGGAAGGACAGAGGACGCGCGCCTTGCCGCAGAGGACGAGGCGGCCAGACGCAAGCTTTACAGGGAGTATGGCATATTGAACGGCTGTGAGGCCAGAGATTGATTCTTTATAACATTTTATTGATATTTATGCGTGAATCAGTTATTATAGTTAGAAAATATCCAGCGGAGCGACCCGCATATCAGGAAAGGGAGATGAATATGGAACTACATATCACATGTATTCCCGGCGACGGCATCGGGCCGGAAATCGTCCGGGAGGCAAAAAAGGTTCTGGAGAAGATAGCCGTTGTATACGGCCATAAAATGGTATTCGAGGACATCCTCATGGGAGGCGCGTCCATCGACGTGCATGGGGTTCCCCTGACGGAGGAGGCCATTGCCAAGGCGAAGGCGGCGGACGCTGTGCTGATGGGCTCCATCGGCGGCGACACTACGAAATCCCCCTGGTATAAGCTGCCCCCCAACCTGCGCCCGGAGGCGGGGCTTCTGGCTATCCGCAAGGCCCTGAACCTGTTCGCGAACCTGCGCCCGGCAGTGCTTTATGACGAGCTGGCAGGTGCGTGCCCTTTGAAAGAGGAAATCAGCAAGGCGGGCTTCGATATGATGATCATGCGGGAACTCACCGGCGGGCTGTATTTCGGTGAACGCAAAACCGTTGAGGAAAATGGGGTGCGCAAGGCCATTGATACCTTGACTTATGATGAGAACGAAATCCGCCGCATTGCCATAAAGGGCTTCGATATCGCCATGAAGCGCCGCAGGAAGGTGACAAGCGTGGACAAGGCCAATGTGCTGGACTCCTCCAGGCTGTGGAGGAAAGTGGTGGAGGAAGTGGCCGCGGATTACCCTGAGGTGGAGCTGGAGCATATGCTGGTGGACAATTGCGCCATGCAGCTTGTGAAAGACCCGGCTCAGTTCGATGTCATTCTTACCGAAAATATGTTCGGAGACATCCTGTCCGATGAAGCCAGCATGGTCACGGGTTCCATCGGCATGCTGGCCAGCGCCAGCTTAAACGACAGCAAATTTGGCCTCTACGAGCCCAGTCACGGCTCCGCGCCGGATATTGCGGGGCAGGACATCGCGAATCCTATCGCTACGGTTCTGAGCGCCGCCATGATGCTGCGCTACAGCTTCGACCTGGACAAGGAGGCGGATGCGATTGAGCAGGCCGTGAAGCAGGTGCTGAAGGACGGATACCGCACGGGAGACATCTATTCTGAAGGCTGTACAAAAGTGGGCTGCAGCGAGATGGGCAGCTTGCTGGAGGGGAGGATAAGATAGATGCAGGATACTGTTGAAAGGCACATGAGAAGATATGGATTATCTGGCAATGCGGAGATACGCTATATCGACCTGGTCAGCGAAGTGGGTGAGCTTGGCAAGGAGATTCTGAAAACAGTTGACTACGGCAAAAAGAGCGTTATTTCCGGGCGACATGAATATAGTGATAATGCGAAGATGGAAATGGGAGACTGCATTTTTGCCCTTTTGGCATTGTGCTGTGGGATGAGGATAGATGCCAGAGAAGCATTGGAGACTGCCTTGGCGAAATATGATGAGCGTTTTTCAACAGGAGGCGGAATAAGTTCGGAAATCATAGATGAAATACCAAATCAGGAGGGACTAACATGAGGAGTGACGCAGTAAAGACGGGCACCGCACAGGCGCCCCACAGAAGCTTGTTCAACGCGCTGGGGTATACGGAGGAGGAGAGGAGACGTCCGCTGATCGGAATCGTCTGTTCCTACAATGAGATCGTGCCCGGCCATATGAACCTTGACAAGATTGCGGAGGCAGTGAAGATGGGCGTGGCCATGGCGGGCGGCACTCCCATCATGTTCCCTGCCATCGCGGTGTGCGACGGCATCGCCATGGGGCATGTGGGCATGAAATATTCCCTGGTGACCAGGGATCTGATAGCGGACAGCACGGAGTGTATGGCATTGGCTCACGGCTTTGACGGGCTGGTGTGCATCCCCAACTGCGACAAGAACGTGCCGGGCCTTCTGATGGCGGCGGCCAGGGTGAACATCCCCACCATTTTCGTGTCGGGCGGCCCTATGATGGCGGGCCGTATCCACGGACAGAAGAAGAGCCTGTCCTCCATGTTCGAGGCCGTGGGCAGCGTGGCGGCAGGCACCATGTCCATGGAGGAGCTGTGCGAATATGAGGAGAAGGTATGCCCTACCTGCGGCTCCTGCTCCGGCATGTATACGGCCAATTCCATGAACTGCCTGACGGAGGCCATCGGCATGGGGCTTCGGGGCAATGGCACGATACCGGCGGTGTACTCCGAGCGCATCCGGCTGGCCAAGCACGCGGGCATGAAGATCATGGAGCTGGTGGAAAAGGACATCAAGCCCTGCGACATCATGACCGAGAAAGCGTTTATGAATGCCCTCACCGTGGACATGGCCCTGGGCTGCTCCACCAATTCCATGCTCCATCTCCCCGCCATCGCCAGGGAAGCCGGTGTGGATCTGAATCTGGACATCGCCAACGAATTGTCCGCAAAGACGCCGAATCTGTGCCACCTGGCTCCGGCAGGCCCCACCTACATGGAAGACCTGAACGAGGCGGGCGGCGTGTACGCGGTGATGAACGAACTGACGAAGAAGAATCTGTTGAATCTCGACTGCATGACCGTAAACGGCACTCCCATCGGAGAGAACATCAAAGACTGCAGGAACCTGAATCCCGAGGTCATCCGCCCGGTGGAGAATCCCTATTCCGAGACCGGCGGCATCGCCATCCTGAAGGGCAATCTGGCTCCCGACAGCGGCGTGGTGAAGCGCTCCGCGGTGGTGCCCGAGATGCTGGTGCACCAGGGGCCTGCCAGAGTCTTCGACTGTGAGGAGGATGCCATCGATGCCATCAAGGGCGGCAAAATCGTGGCGGGGGATGTGGTGGTCATCCGCTATGAAGGCCCCAAGGGAGGCCCCGGTATGCGGGAGATGCTCAATCCCACCTCTGCCATCGCGGGCATGGGATTGGGCGCCAGCGTGGCCCTGATCACGGACGGACGGTTCTCCGGCGCGTCCAGAGGGGCATCCATCGGGCATGTGTCTCCCGAGGCGGCAGTGGGCGGCCCTATCGCTCTGGTGGAGGAAGGGGACATCATCAGCATCAATATTCCGGAGAATAAGCTGGATGTGCTGGTTTCCGATGAAATATTGGCCCAAAGGCGTGCGAACTGGCAGCCCAGGGAGCCTAAAGTCACCACCGGGTATCTGACCAGGTATCGTGAGATGGTCACCAGCGGCAACCGGGGCGCGGTGCTGGAGATTGCGGAGAGGTGAAAGGACTGGAACGGCAGTACACAAGGGTTGACACGGTAAGGCAGTATGTGGACGGCATGCTGAACAATCTCACTGACCCGGACGAACGGCGGGCAGGGTATGTCCATCTGTATGGCGTGGGGCAGGCGGGAGCGCTGATCGCGCTGCGCCGGGGACATGACCGGGAATGTGCGGAATTGGCGCAGATTGCGGGAATGCTCCATGATTTTGCGGCGTACAGGGATGGCATACGGGAGAATCATGCCGAAAGCAGCAGTGTGGAGGCGGGGAAGATTCTCAGGGATGCGGGCTGTTTTACGGCGGAGGAGATAGCCCTTGTGTGCCATGCAATCGGGAAGCACAGCGACAAGGAGCAGACGGACGCCGCATTCGACGAAATACTGAAGGATGCCGACGTAATGCAGCACTGGCTGCGCAATCCCATGGAGGAGTATTATTTCCGTATGGACAGAACCCGGCGGATTGCCCGGGAGTTCGGGCTTGTGCGGGAATGAAGGGAACGCGTTTCGGTGAGAGGCAGGGAAAACGTTGGCGGGTGATTTCCCGAATGCGGGGGAGAATGCGGATCGGCATAGAACGGAGGATTATATCATGCAGTTGAATGGATCGGAAATCGTTGTGGAATGTCTGAAAGAGCAGGGCGTGGACACTGTCTTCGGCTACCCCGGGGGCACCATCCTGAACATATACGACACCCTTTACAAACACAGCGATGAAATCAGACATATACTTACATCCCATGAGCAGGGGGCTGCCCATGCCGCGGACGGATACGCCAGGGCCACGGGCAAGGTGGGCGTGTGCCTGGCCACCAGCGGCCCGGGAGCCACGAACCTGGTGACGGGCATCGCCACGGCCTACATGGATTCCGTGCCCGTGGTGGCCATCACGGCCAATGTGACCCTTCCCATGCTGGGGAAGGACAGCTTCCAGGAGGTGGACATCGCCGGGGTGACCATGCCCATCACGAAACATGGCTACATCGTGAAGAATGTGGAGGAGCTTGCGGACACCATCAGACGGGCGTTCACCATCGCCAGGAGCGGCCGCCCCGGCCCCGTGCTGGTGGACATCACCAAGGACGTGACCGCCGCTGTCTGTGAGTATGTCCCGAAGCCTGTGGAAGTGGAGCCCAGGGCATACCGCTGCACCGAGGAGGAGATCGGCCAGGTGGCGGAATACATCCGGGCCGCGAAAAAGCCCTATATCTATCTGGGCGGCGGCGCCGTGGCTTCGGATGCCTGCGAGGAGGTGGCGGCTTTCGCGGAGCTGATTGACGCCCCCGTATGCGACACCCTGATGGGAAAGGGCGCGTTTGACGGCAGGAGCGAGAGGTACACCGGCATGATCGGCATGCACGGCACCAAGACATCCAACCTGGGCGTCAGCCAGTGCGATCTGCTGATTGCCCTGGGTGCCAGGTTCTCCGACCGGGTCATCGGCAATCCGAAGAAATTCGCGGAGAATGCCAGAATCATACATATGGACATCGATGCGGCTGAAATCAACAAGAACATCCGCGCGGATGCCAGCCTGGTGGGCGATTTGAAGCTGGTGCTCCAGGAGCTGAACAGGCGCCTGGAGAAGCAGGAGCACAGCGACTGGATGAAGACCATCGCTGATTTGAAGACGAAATATCCCTTAAAATATGACGATTCCCAGTTATCCTGCCCCTATGTGATAGAGGCCATCGACAGGGTCACCAAGGGGGAGGCCCTGATCACCACGGACGTAGGGCAGCATCAGATGTGGGCGGCGCAGTATTACCGCTACACGAAGCCCCGCACCTTCCTCTCCTCTGGCGGCCTGGGCACCATGGGATACGGCCTGGGGGCCTGCATCGGCGCCCAGCTTGGGCAGCCGGATAAGCTCTGCATCAATATCGCGGGGGACGGGTGCTTCCGCATGAACATGAATGAACTGGCCACGGCCAGCCGCTACAACATCCCCATCATCCAGGTGGTCATCAACAACCATGTGCTGGGGATGGTGCGGCAGTGGCAGACCCTGTTCTACGGAAAGCGCTATTCCCAGACGGTCTTGAACGACAGGGTGGACTTCTGCAAGGTGGCGGAGGGGCTGGGCTGTACGGCCATCCGCGTGACCACCAGGGAAGAGGTGGAGCCTGCCATCGAGAAGGCCATCGCCCTGAAGGCTCCGGTGCTGATAGAGTGCCTCATTCCGGAGGACGACAAGGTGTTCCCCATGGTTCCGGCGGGAGCGCCCATAGCGGAGGTATTCGACGGGGACGATCTCTAGGAGCAGCCCCATTCGTTTCCCGGGACGGCCCTGCCGGAAAGCAGGGCCGTCTTCACAGGGAGAGAGGACTAGATTTTGGGAGGAGAACGGCCGGTAGGTTCCGGCTGCGCTTATGAAGAGGATTTTACGGTTTCTGACGATATTTCTGTTAAGCGGCATACTGTTGGGGCTGGGGGGACTGCTGGCCCTGACTCTGTATTACCGGAACAATTTTCCTGTGAATACGTGGATCAACGGGGTGTACTGTACCGGAAAATCCATAGAACAGGTGAACGAGGAGCTGGCGG
Organism: uncultured Acetatifactor sp.; assembly: GCF_948601915.1. Lineage (NCBI taxonomy): Bacteria > Bacillati > Bacillota > Clostridia > Lachnospirales > Lachnospiraceae > Acetatifactor > uncultured Acetatifactor sp. Next base: position 6,130 of record NZ_CAPDXS010000047.1, read on the forward strand.
GCGCGCAGGAGGAATCGGAGGTATCTCTGATAACGATTGTGGATGCTGACGGCGCCGGTTGGGAAATCGATATGCGGGCCGCTGACATCAGGCCGGATTACAGGGACGCGCTGAGGGCGTATCTGAAGCAGAACGCGTCCGTCTATTGGATGGACAATCTCCAGGAGCCCGTGTCCAGCGAGCTGGCGGCGGGAAAGTATGCCGTGGACAGGGAAAAGCTGCAGACCTGCCTGGAAGGGCTGCCATTTGTGGAGGAAGAGCGGAAACAGGCGGAGGGTGTCAGGGTACGGAAGTCGGAGGAGGGCTTCGTGCTCCAGGACGGGAACGCGGATCGGCTGAACCCGGAAAAGGCCTGCGCCTATGTGGAGGAGTGTCTGGCAAAAGGGCAGACGGCCATAGACCTGGCGGCGGGGGGATGCTATGAGAATCTGCCGGACAGCGCTTACGACAGGAGGCAGCGGGATATCTGGGAGCAGGTGTCGGCATACGCGGAGAGAGGGAGCAGGATCGTATATGACATGGGGGCTGAGCAGATTCCTCTGACACCGGCTGTCACATCGGGTTTCCTGAAAACGGAGAGGGACGGCTGTCCGGTTCTGGATGAAGAAGGAGGAGTCGTAATCGACGAAGCCATGATTCAGGCCTGGGTGGAGGCCCTGGCGGCGGATTACGATACCTGCGGCAGGGAGAAGCAGTTCCAATCCACCAGGGGAGACCTGGTAACGGTAAACTATGTCACCTACGGGACGAAGCTGGACGTGGAGGCCGAGAAAGCATACCTTCTGGAGGCGCTGCAGAACCGGGCAGGCAATCAGGCGGCAGCCCCGGGGGAGGCTGCCGGTACGCAGGGCGCGGCAGATTCTGATGTGTCGGACGGAACGGAAATGCATGTGCCCGCATATATTCAAAAGGGGTATGTGCGGGGGCTGGACGACATCGGCGATACCTATATCGAAATAGACATGACGGAACAGAAGATGTACTACTACGCGGCAGGGGAACTGGAGCTGGAGACGGATATCGTGACAGGCAATACGGGCAGGCGCATGGGCACGCCCCAGGGAATCAATTATATCCATGGGAAACAGCGGAACCAGATCCTGCGGGGTGCCGACTATGAATCTTTCGTCAAATACTGGGTGCCTGTGGTCGGAAACATCGGAATCCATGACGCCAGCTGGAGGGGGAGCTTCGGGGGACAGATATATCAGACAGGCGGCTCCCATGGCTGCATCAATACGCCCACAGCCAATATGTCGCAGCTCTATGAGATGGTGGAGGTGGGGATGCCGGTGATCATGTTCTACTGATTTTCCCGGATTATGCTGCAGACCGCCGGAATTTACAGTAGGAAAATGAGCAAAGGTATCTTGCCGGCGGCCTGTAGTCGGGATTCAGCGTAAGTTTTGTCGGCGTGCGGTATAAATGGCGGAATTGTTTCCAGCAGCCCGAAATCGGAACGTAAATTGTACCCTGAGAATTTAACGATGTACTTGACTAAAGCGCCGGGAGCGTTTATTCTATATCTATGTGACGATTCATGTGACAATCCATGTGATGGAACAGGCCGGAATCCCCGGGAAATTCTCGCCCTCGACTTTCTAAAGCTTTCAGAGGAAGTGGAGGGAGCTCTCCCGGGCCATGCGTAAAGGCGCGAAAGCGCCGAACAGCCGGGAGATCAAAGGGACGATAGAAAACAGTTATACTGCAGACCGCCAGGATTTACAGTGGTGTCTCCGGGAAAGTGCTTGGCTGGCGGTCTGCAGTCGGGTTGCCCTGCAAATTTATACTGCTTAACGATTTCACTTGCCGTGAAACCAGACTGCATAACGCTGACTGGTTCATTCGCATGATTACATTAGGCAGCATTCAGCGTTATGCAGTATAACCGGTGTGCAGTATAATTTCCAGTCCATAGAAAGAAGTGAGGAGGAGCCAAGATGAAGAGAGTCTACAATTTCTCCGCGGGGCCTGCGGTCCTGCCTGAGGAGGTGCTGCGGGAGGCGGCGGACGAGATGCTGGATTACAAGGGGACAGGTATGTCCGTCATGGAGATGAGCCACCGCTCCAAGGCCTATGATACCATTATCAAGGAGGCGGAGGCTGATCTGCGTGATTTGATGAAGATTCCCGATAATTACAGGGTACTGTTCCTGCAGGGAGGCGCCAGCCAGCAGTTCGCTATGATTCCCATGAATCTGATGAAGAATAAGGTGGCCGATTACATCGTCACCGGGCAGTGGGCGAAGAAGGCTTATCAGGAGGCGCAGATTTACGGCAGAGCGAATAAGATTGCGTCTTCGGAGGATGAGACTTTCTCTTATATTCCGGATTGCTCCAATCTGCCGATCAGCGAGGATGCGGATTATGTCTATATCTGCGAGAACAATACCATCTATGGGACGAAGTTCAAGGCTTTGCCGGATACTAAGGGAAAGCCGCTGGTGGCGGATGTGTCCAGCTGCTTTCTGTCGGAGCCGGTGGATGTGACGAAATATGGTGTGATTTATGGCGGCGTACAGAAGAACATCGGGCCTGCCGGGGTGGTCATCGTCATCATCCGGGAGGATCTGATTACGGAGGATGTGCTGCCCGGCACGCCTACCATGCTGCGGTACAAAATCCATGCGGACAATGCGTCCCTGTACAATACGCCGCCCGCCTACGGCATCTATATCTGCGGTAAGGTGTTCAAGTGGCTGAAAAGACAGGGCGGCCTGGAGGCCATGAAGGAATATAATGAGAAAAAGGCGAAGATACTCTATGATTTCCTGGATCAGAGCAAAATGTTCCGGGGGACGGTCCGGAAGGAAGACCGCTCTCTGATGAACGTGCCTTTCGTCACCGGGGATGGGGATCTGGACGCGAAGTTCGTGAAGGAGGCGAAGGAGGCCGGATTCGAGAACCTGAAGGGCCACCGCTCCGTAGGCGGCATGCGGGCCAGCATCTACAATGCCATGCCCATGGAGGGCGTGGAGAAGCTTGTGGAGTTCATGAGGAAGTTCGAGGCGGAGAACGCGTAAGCTAAGGATAGAAGAAAATACATGAAACTTGAAGTAAAGTCGGATGGCGCCTGGTATCATGGATCCAATATGCTTTTTACGGAGTTGAGAACAGGCAGTACCATAACACAGTGGAAAGAACTTGCAGAGGCATTTTCACATCAGCCCAGTATGCTATGCTATGACGATGATGGCGTAATCGAACATAACGGAAAAGAAAAAGGATATTTGTATCAAATTGATGAAGCGGTTGACATGCAGAACGACATATACCGGCATCCGGGAACGACAATGGACGAAAACGCAGAATTTCTGACCAAACGTCCCTTAAAAGTAAAAATGATCGGTGAATGCTGAATGGCCGGAATGCGTTCGGATAGGAGAAGCTATGTACAAAATCAATTGCATGAATCCCATCGCACAGGTGGGTTTACAGAATTTCAGCAGTGAATATGAAATCACCGCGGACGTGGAGGCGGCGGAGGGCATTTTGGTGCGCAGCGCGTCCATGCATGAGATGGAGCTGCCGAAAGGGCTTCTGGCCGTGGCCAGGGCCGGCGCCGGGGTCAATAACATCCCGCTGGAGAAATGCGCGGAGCATGGCGTGGTGGTGTTCAATACGCCGGGGGCCAACGCCAACGGCGTGAAGGAGCTGGTCATCGCCGGGATGCTGCTGGCGGCCCGGGACGTGGTGGGCGGCATTGAGTGGGTGAAAGCGGCGAAGGAGGATGCGGATATCGCGAAGTCCGCGGAGAAGGCCAAGAAGAATTTCGCGGGCACGGAGATTAAGGGCAAGAAGCTGGGGGTCATCGGCCTGGGCGCAATCGGCGTGAAGGTGGCCAATGCGGCGGTGGCGCTGGACATGGAGGTGTACGGGTACGACCCTTATCTGTCCGTGAACGCGGCCTGGAGCCTGAGCCGGGCGGTACACCATGTGACCAATGTGGAGGATATCTACGCCCAGTGCGACTACATCACCATCCATGTGCCGCTGCTGGATTCCACCAGGGGCATGCTGAATGCGGATGCCATTTCCAAGATGAAGGACGGTGTCATTCTGCTGAACTTCGCCAGGGATCTGCTGGCGAATGAGGCGGATGTGCTGGAGGCCTTAAAGAGCGGCAAGGTGGCCAGGTATGTGTCGGATTTCCCCAATCCCACTACGGCGGGGCAGAAGGGCTGTATCGTCATACCCCATCTGGGAGCCAGCACCGAGGAGTCCGAGGACAATTGCGCGGTGATGGCCGTGGAGGAGATGATGGACTACCTGGAGAATGGAAATATACGCAACAGCGTGAACTACCCCGCCTGTGACATGGGGATATGCACGAAGGCTGGCCGGGTGGCAATCTTCCATAAGAACATCGCGAATATGATTACCAAGTTCGCCGCCAAATTCGGCGAGAAGGGAATCAATATCAGCGACATGACTAACAAGTCCCGGGGAGAGGTGGCTTATACCATGCTGGATGTGGAGGAGGCCCCCACGGAGGAAATCATCCGTGCGCTGGAGGCGATTCAGGGCGTGTTCAGGGTGCGGATCGTGAAAGGATGAATATCGGAAATCGGATGCCCCGCGGCTTGGCTGCGGGGCATTGACTGTTTATCGCCACCCTTTCATGGTAGGGTATTTATGTTTTTTGCAATTTGCTTGACAATTTCCTCGTCGCTCTTTTACTATAGGGGTGTAAGAGGGGATAGTATTTGCAGAGATTTGCGGAGGATTCCGGAAAGGGGAGGCAGGGCGCATGGACAGGATATTGGTGGTGGAGGACGACGGGAGCGTCCGGGAGGAGCTGACATTGCTTTTGCGGGCCAACGGGTATGAGGTGGTGGGGCAGCCGCCCTGCGAGCTGGCGCTGCTGGACGTGAACCTCCCCGGGGAGAGCGGGTTCGAGCTGTGCAGGAGGCTTCGGATGGAGTCGGATGTGCCCGTGATTTTCCTCACGGGGCGGGACTCCGCGGAGGACGAGCTGCTGGGCTTTGGGGTGGGGGCGGACGATTACATCCGCAAGCCTTATCATTCCTCGGTGCTGCTGGCCCGGATGGAGAGGCTCTTGAAAGTCAGGAGGGGCGCTTCGCCGGAGCAGGGGGTGCCCGGGCAGGGCGATTGTGTGCTTGCCGTCAGGGGCCTTGCGCTGGATTTGGCGCAGCTTGCGGCGGAGTATCAGGGGCAGCGGCTGGAGCTGACGAAGAACGAGACGCGGATTCTGGCCTGCCTGATGAAGAAGGGCCTCTGCACCAAAGAGGAGCTGGTGGAGGATTTGTGGCAGAACAGTTTGTATGTGGATGAGAATACGCTGTATGTGAATGTGAACCGGCTGCGGGAGAAGCTGAAGCGGGCGGGAGCGGGGGAATTCATCCGGACAGTCCGGGGGGTGGGGTATCGGTTGTGAGGGCGGGGAAGATTTATACGGTTTTTCGTTATTTCGGGGATGCCTGTGAGTCCAGGCTGGTGACGCTGTGTTTCTTGGGCATGGGAGGGCTTGGTTTTGGATTGATTCTGGCTGTGGCGGGAGCGGGGGCGGCGCTGATCGGGCTTCTGGCGGGAGTGTATCTGGCGGTGGTCCTGCTCTGGCTTCTGGCAGTGGGGCTGCTGGAGGGGAGGCGGATGGAGGCGCTGGAGAAGCTGATTCGGGATTTGCCGGAGGTCTGGCTGCTGGGGGAGGTGCTGCCGAAGCCTGTGGGCGCTTTGGAGAGGCGGTATTTCCGTATCATGCTGGAGCTGTCCCGCTGTGCGGTAGGGGTGGCGGAGGAGGCCCGCAGGGAGAAGGAGGCGTACTGCGATTATGTGGAGCGTTGGATTCATGAGATGAAGACGCCGCTGACGGCATGTTCTCTGATCCTGGACAATGGAGGGGATGGGCGGAAGCTGCGGCGGGAGCTGAAGCGGGCGGACAATCTGACGGAGAGCATTCTGTACTACGCCAGGCTGCGGACTATGGAAAAGGATGTGAAGATATGTGGGTTTTCCGCGGCAGATGTGATAGAGGAGGCGGTGAAGAGCCAGATGGAGCTATTGATCGGGGCGGGCATCAGGGTGGAGGCGGAGGGGGATTTCCCTGTCTATTCGGACAGGAAATCGGTGTGCTTTATGCTGAAGCAGCTTTTGGTCAACTGCGCGAAGCACTGTCCGGGCTGCCAGATAAGCATCTGGGCTGCGGAGGGCACGATTTCCGTCCGGGACGATGGGCCCGGGATTTTGGCCCATGAGCTGCGCCAGGTCACGGAGCGGGGATTTACGGGAAGCTGTGCGGGAGCAGCGGCTTCCCGGATGGACGGGGATGGCTGCCCTGGAAGCGGCGCAGGCAGGGCGGTCAGGGATACCTGGCCGCAAGGTGCAGGGTACAGCGCATCCGGCGGTACCGGAATGGGGTTATATCTTGTAAAGCAGCTGTGCGACCGCCTGGGAATCTCCCTTGGGATAGCGTCCGTGGCAGGAGAATTCACCTGTATCAGCCTGGGGTTTCAGAGCACAGGCTGAACGCTGCTTTCGGCGCACTTTTGATGTACCCTTACAAAACCGTAAGAAAAAACAGGATTTCCGTTAGAACAAACCCCTCCGTCCTGTGGTAAGATAAGGACGAAGAGGTGACAGACATGGAAAGAAACGACAAAGAAAAAATCCTGGAAATCGAAAATGTGACAAAATACTACGGCAGCGGAGCCGTTGTCACGAAAGCCCTGGACGGCATCTCCTTCGATGTGGAAAAGGGCGAGTTCACCGCCATCATGGGGGCGTCCGGCTCCGGGAAGAGCACCCTGCTGAACGTGATCTCCACAATAGACAGGGTAAGCTGTGGCGAAATCCGCGTGGAGGGTAGGCGGCTCACCGGGATGCGGGAGAACGACCTCTCCGCATTCCGCAGGGACAGGCTGGGATTCATCTTTCAGGAGTACAATCTCCTGGACACACTGACGATCGGGGAGAACATCGTGCTGCCCCTGCACCTGAAAAAGCTGCCCCCGCAGGAGAGCGCAGGGGAACTGAAGCGGGTGGCACAGGCCCTGGGGGTGGCGGACCAGCTGGACAAATTCCCCCGGGAGCTCTCCGGCGGGCAGCGCCAGCGGGCGGCCTGCGCCCGGGCCCTCATTGCGAACCCGGCATTGATTCTAGGGGACGTAAAATGGAGTATGCTTTTTATTGTGTATTGTGTGTATAGCGTTCAGAAAAAGAGGAAAAAGAGAACGCCATACACAAATAAATCCTAAATTTGTGTATAGCGTCATCAACATATCAGAAAGCAGAAGCAGGTGGAAGGGCATGAACCGGACGCCGTTTTTTATTGCCTAAAATAGTCAAAGTGATGCAGGATGTTTGTGAACTATTCCGGATAGCATTTTCCCAGGAAGATGGTATAGTGTTGTCCTGAGAAAGAGGAAAGGAGGCAGAGCAGCATGCCACAGCAAAAAAAGATGCCCGGCACAGCAAGAGAGAAACGTAACTGCTGGATGCGGGGAAACGGTTCCTACAGTTTCCGTGGGGAACTCAAACATGGGATTTCACTGAACAAGAGATACCTCAAACGGAAAGTACGCCACACAGACACAGAGATTGCCCTCAAGGGCAATGGATACCGGAAGATATGCCGGACAGTCAATATGGTGAATTTTTCTTAAAGGATGGCCATGCACTTTCGATTATGGGGTGCATGGTTTTTTTGTGGAAAAGAGCCATAAAGCAGGATACGGTAATTGGTTGAAGATTGGAGGGATGGCATGGACAAGGAAAGCATCCGCCAGGATAAGGAACTGGCAAGGGCGGCAATAAAAGGACTGACTGCTTATGCGGAGCAGATCGCACATCAGGGAAAAGAGGATGAGATACAGCAGGTAAGGAGTCTGGTTGATGCACTTGGCCTGTATTGGGGAGTGGATGAAAAGAGGGACTGGACGGGGGAATTTGATGAGAGGGTGCAGAAAGCATTGCAGAAAAGGGGCATACCACAGCGCCAAACCAGCCTGGCCCGGATAAAGGCGGTAACAGGCCTGTGCCGGTATGCAGAGGAAATGGCTTCTGCCCAGGGGGTAGAGGAAATAGGGAGGATACGGGAAATCCCGGATGTTATCAGACGCATGGGAAAGGTATGGGAAATGTGTCAGAGCGACATTGAAAATGCCTGTCGCAGAATCGAGGATATTGCGGAGTCGCTGCAGGCGGCACAGCAGCCCGCGGGGATCAGAATGCAATAAATTGTGCGAAGGGAACAGGAATGGATATCAAACAGAGGATCAACAAATTCAACACAGAGAACCGCCCTTTTTATATTGTCGATCACGAGAACGGCGAATATAGTTTATGCCTTGCACTGTCTTTCATAGATCGGAAGA